>CADBTO010000046.1 GCA_902797565.1 uncultured Lachnospiraceae bacterium | reverse complement strand
CCGTCGCAATCGAGCAGGGGAATGCAAATCTCCCCTGCTCGCCGCGCGGGGTGCGCCCGGCTATGCCGGGAACTTTCGCTGCGCACCCCATCGCATAAAGAATCGGCGGGATAGCAAACCCTGCCCTGCCATCCCGCCATTCCTTCCGTCAGACGATATAATTCCCGCAAATATAACACTGATTATCCGAAAAACGAAGTGTCATCTCTGTCTTTACGCCCTTTTTCATCTCCCGTGCCGCTGGAAGTCCTTTCTCCGCAATGTCCGCTTTCTTGATGACCTGGATCTTCCCCATGTCAATCCCCTTCTGGATCTCTGCTTTGACCGTCACAATCCGTTCTTTCAGCGCATTGATCTCCGCGTCCGTCCGAAGATCCACCTGGCCCGCCGCAGCCTGTTCCGGCGTATATGCCTGGAGCGTATGCCAAAACTCCTCTTCCAAAAACGGAAGCGTATACTCTCCCAGGTCATTGATCGGTACCAATGCCCCGGCACCTCTGATGATCTGCGCCCCGTCAAGCTCCCCAAAAGACATATCATTGTCAATCCCTTTCACAGACACGATCTTCCAGACATTCGGATCATTCGGATCCTCGCGGCTCTGCACCTTGTAATTGCTCCGGTTCCGATCCACCTGCCCGCAAATCAGATCCAGTATCCGCATTTTGCTGATTTGGTTCAGCGCCTCCGGTGTATATTCCAGCCGTTTATTCTGTGCTTTGGCCTCAGCCACAATTTCATTCATGTCCATCCCTGTTGCCTCTTCCATCACATTCATGCGCATCAGCCGTCCATCTTTTTCAAAAACCGCTGTTTCGGATTTTGCGATCACGTCGTCTGCCCCAAGATCCGAAACAATCCGGCTCGTTGAAACATTCCGGTTTGTAACTGTGACATCCCCTGTCATATGCCCCCTCGCACGATTGTACACCACCTGCCGCGCCAGTTCCCGCTTTGCAATGAACTGGACGAAATCCAGCTTAATCGCAACTTCGTCCTCCATCGAACCCTCTGCCGGCTTCATGTGCTCGAACGCTTCTGCCAGTGCCTTCATGCAGCTCTTCCTGGGTTCCTCGTTTTTTTCCGCGGCATCATAGAGACCTTTCATGACAGTCCGAAGCGCTTCCACACCCTTCATTTTTTTGATCGACTCGGCGGCGTTCGCCCAAAGGGAATCCCACTCACCTTCATTAAATGTCATCCCGCGGTAAACCTTCGCAAGTCCTGCCACGAATTCCCTTGCCCAGCCATCCACCATGCCCTCATAGTCTGCCAGCTGGAGAAACGGGTTATCTTCCTCCCGCATCTTTTCCTCCGCTTTCATATAAGAAAACGTTCCATCTTCGTTCTTCAGCTTATAAACAATGGATGTACCCGAACCACCCATCTCCACGTTTTTCTTCTCGATCTTCCGTGCCCTTGCCAGATACAGAACCTCTGACCATGTACATCCCTTCTGCAGGATGCCTTTTTCCACAGCATCCCTGACACTGTGCTTTGCCACGTGTTCCAGCGCAAGCTTCTCCATCCGGATCTGGGACCGGAGCCGCGACACCAGCTTCATCCGCCTTTCCCCAACCTCTTTCTGGCCGCCGCTGACCCAGTTGATATGATCCAGATACCCCTGGCACGCTTTCACCAGATCATCATACCGCGCCAGTGCATCCTTGAGCTCATCCTCCGGAATTGACCCGTCATCACCGATCGATACGGTTCCTTTCTGCATCAGTCCCATATGACGCCCAATCGCCCACTTGACCTCCTGCATCTCTTTCCCATCATCGAGCGTGAACTTCCAGAACTTCTTCTTGCTGGACAGCAGTTCTTCTTCCATCTTCTGGGTTTCCAGCTTGTCAGACAGGGTCTCAAGCATCCGGTCGCGGTATACGCCCTGCGGAGAATCTTCGATCAGCTGCTTCGCCTGCCGGACCGCTTTCTGCTCATTCACTTCCATCCCGGCTTTCTGCTGGTCCTGCTGCAGGTTTCCCACCAGGTTTTGCGTATCCTTCTGGACAGCAGCCTCCATCCCGGCGCTTGACGTCTGGTAATGCTTCATATGTTCCCGCCGCTCATATCCCAGCGGATCGTTTTCAGCCACCCGCGGCTGCGCTGATTTCCGTTTGAACAGGCTGCGGTACGCTTTCTCTTCCGTTGCCATCTGCTCCCGCACATCAATCTGGCGTCCAAAGTCCATGCTCTTCGCCCGCTGTACATGTTCCAGCGTTTCCGGAGCCACTATCTGGACACGCTGCTGCATCTGCATCTGCTGCCCCTGCGCCTGCATGAACCCCTGCTGCTGCATCTGCGTCTGCTGGAATCCCTGCTGCATCTGCGTCTGCTGGACCTGCTGCTCCTGCGTCTGCTGCATCTGCCGCTGCCGCTGCATCTGCTGCTGCAGTTCACCTTCTGTTGACGACATACATACCTCCTGAAATTTACAAATCAAAAGCCTCGGCCACTGTCTTTCCATCACCCCTTCATGCAGACGTGCAAAGGACATGCAGCCTTCCCCTCTTTTCTACAAGCTTCCTATCCCTGACATCAGACTCTCCATCTGGAACCGTAACATTCAAGCAATGGTTCTTATCATCTGTTTCCACCGAACCTGTCCATACCGGAAACAACGCGCCCGTATCCAACAACGCAAGAATTCTCCTGCCAGCTCATTCGCTCCATCGCACACCTCCGCCTGCTTGCTCCCTGCCGCCCCCTTACAAATCCACCTCTTTCAGCCGGAACATCTCATCCGACAGCGAGAACAGGCGCACCTTCCGCTCACGGCCCTGCCCCGCAAGGACATAGCGGATCAGCTTCTTCGCGGTATCATTCCATGCGGAATACATTACCTCGGTACTGCCGGGGTAACGCTCCCGTGCCGCTGCCAGGGAATGCTCCATCAGGCTGATCAGCGCCTTCGGATTGCCCCCCTCTTCGTTTGCCATCCACTCCACATACAGCCGGTCAAAGCGTTGCTGCATCAGGAAGGTGGCATGGATCACGCGGTCCTTCACATAAACATAACTCAGTTCCGGATCCAGCTGCTTCCAGCCATCCGAATCCACCAGTTCCGTCGAGCAGCGGTTCAGGATCGGCTGCTCCACCTCGGCAAGTGACTGGCAGTACTCACTTTCATGGACACTCAGCCGCCCGCCCGCAAGGGCTTCATCCAGTGTGAAGACGCCCACAACGCCCACGAATTTGCGCTCCATGCCCCAGGCGGACAGGAATTCCTCCAGATCTCCCTTTCCATCGCCATCCTCGTCCCCTTCCGTCTCTTCCCCGATCAGCACGCAGTCCATCGCCGTAACCGCAAACTGCCGGAGGGAACGCAGGCAGCGGTTCAAAAGCGACGTCCCGACGCCCATACGGCGCATTTCATTTTCCACGGCAAGATGCAGGATCTGCCCGCATCCCCGGTGCTCTTCATCCACGGAAAAAAGTGCCGCGCCTGCTGCTTCCCCGTCCAGAACCGCACCCACCAGGCAGGTGTCCGGCCGCTCCAGCCCCGCTATCGCAGCCTCGTTCAAAAGCGGTATAAAGAGATCCGCATGATCCTTGTCCACAACAAAGCTTTCGATTACGTGTTCTCCTGTCTGCTCTTCAGAATATGCCTCGCCCATCATTGTCTCCTCCATCCTTCGATTCTATTTCTGGCCACTATACTTCAAACACCCTGCTCTTCGTCCCTTCACTGAGGAACGCGGCATAATCTTCCACGAACTGTGCCAGCGTCAGCCCCGCAAGGATCGCGTTGCTTCCCATCTGCTTTGACACCTGCCGGATCAGTTCGCTGTCATCAGTCGTCCCATCGCCCATCAGGCGCACGATCCAGATATCCTCATCCTTGATCCTCCTGCGGCTCTCCCCACGTTCCAGCCACATCCCATCCTGCTCCCTGATCTTCACCTCTGGTTTCCACTTCATTCATGTACCCCCCCCATATCCGATCAGTTGCATCATAACCAAACCCATTCAGCTGCGCATTCCGATGCACGAGGCCCAGCTGCGCAGCCCGCCGTTCCGCCTCCGTCCGGTTTTTAGCTCCCAATTTCCGATAAATATTCCGGTTGTGCTTCTTGAGTCCACCGTATGAAATCCCGCACTGCTCACTGATCTCATCCATGGACAGCCCTGCACAAAGCATGGAAAGAACCTGTGTCTCCCGCTTCGTCAGGACCACTTTCTCCTGCGGGATGAACCGGAGATAATCCGGATACGCCAGTGCCTGCTTCTGTGCCTCTTCCAGAACTTCCCAAAAATATTCGCCCTCCCCGTCCCGCTTTTTGAAGAGCGCCTTGCATTCTTTCAGCAGCGGATACACCGCTGCGCCTTCCATCGAAACGACACGGACAAAATGATAGCCGCTTGCGCGCTCAAGCATCTGAAGCAGGCATTCCTTCCAATGCGCATCGCCCATCCGGTACAGGATGACCGCCTGCAGGACCTCATTTTCAATCCGGTTGAACGTCCGCTCATAAGAAACAAAATACCCATGCAGAAATCCCGCCAGAGAATACGCCTCTTCCAGCTTCTGGGCGGCAATCAGGCAGCGCAGCTTCACCATCTGCCGGTAACGGTCCAGAATGGAAAAATCCGAAAACGCATCCGGCACCTGCTCCATAAAGATACGCGCCCTGTCTGTAAATCCGGAAAACAAGGAGAGCCATGCTTCAAACGCCTCGATGTTTGGCAGCAGCTGACGCGCCCCTTCCGTTTTCCGCACCTTTTCCGCGAAACTCTCACAAATCCGGCGTGCGGACGGATGCTGCCCCTCAATGATATGAAGCCTGGAAAGGACGCCAACCGCCGCAAAACACATCTCGATCTTTCCGCCATGCGCCGCAGATTCATAGCCATCGTTGCACCGGGTCAGTACCTCATAAGAAGACATGCGGTTCTTCTCAAAGCCGCTTTCCGCAAGCGCGATCGTAACCAACCCCTTGCTGTACTGCCCAACCAGTTTTTCCACCGGCACCCGCATAAACTTCGCAATCTGCGTGTCGCTCTTCGACCACTCGGAAAAATCCAGTCCGCCGCTCATCAGCGAGGGCAGGTTTCCGGTCACGCTCATCTCCGGGAGCATCATTCCCTGTGAAAAGAAGTCCACGAATACCTTGCGGAAAATCGGAATGATCCCTTTAGCGCCCCTGTGCGGTAGTGCAATATCAAGGTATGCCAACCGGATCCTTGCCTCCCGTCTTCGTTCTCTGGGATGCTCCGGCATGCGTTCATAAGCTGCGATCCGCTCGTACCATTGTTCGGACTTCTCCGGCTGCAATACCAGGCTGTAAAGCATACACATACCAGCCATCAGCAGCGGGCTTTCCTCGATCTCCTCTTCGGGCAGGTCAAAATAATAATCCTTGAGTTCCACATACTGCCCCGTGCCCGGATTCTCCCGCATATTCCGGATCAGGATATCCTTGACACACTGGGTTGCCCCGGCCTTTTCATAATGAAGCAACGCATTGGGCAGATCGCCCTTCATCTCATAGAAACGCGCACCGCGGCGGGCATTCTCCCGGATCGCCGCGTCCGTCCACAGCCGCTCCTGTTTCCAGCAATAGAAACGGCGGATCTCCGGACGAAACGCATAGCTGCCCTCCGGCAGGCAGAAAAGCTGGTTCATCTGCTCCCTGCTGTATTCGATGACTTCCGTTACCCTTTGGCTGCCCGTCATATACACCGCCATTTCCAGCGTAAACGAGTCATAACGGCAGAGCTCCAGCGCGAAATCCTGGAACCAGTCCGTGTAATGCCGGTAAACCCCGCTGTCCCAGATATGGAAGAGGTCTTCCCATACTGCTTCCTGCATCGCGGGCGAATACGGCTCGCCCTGTTCCAGATGGTTCGCATAGCAGCGCACCGCCTGAGGGTACCCCCGGGATGCCTCCGCGATTGCCGGCAAAAGGAACGGATCCACTTCCACCCCACAATCCGCAAGGAACGCGCCCACCTCTGCTTCTCCAAGCGCCAGATCCTTTTCCGTGATCCGGACCAGCCCGATGTCCATTTCCTCACCGGCAATATAGCCCGGCACTGCCCCGCGCGTCACCATGACCACCTGCATCCCTTCAATATGCAGCAGGCTCTGGAGATAACGGATCGCACGGTCATTCGCCAGGTACTGCATATCCTCCACGATCACGATACTCTGACGGATGGACTGGATCGGCGGCTGTTCCTTGATAAATCCGCTTCTGCACTGCAGTACCAGTACATTCTTCCTGCGATAAAAATACGAAACCGCCGCACTCTTCCCCCAGCCGGACGCCGCAGAAAAGATGACCGGCGCATAAATCGCTTCCGCTTTTTTCAGTTTTTCAAATGCTTTTTGTGCTTTAATGTACGACATAACTATATAAAACAAAGCCACATGACAGCACCTCTGGGCCATCATGTGGTATTTGCTTTGCATCTTGACTTTACTTTAATTCTGGTTCTCGTGTGTGGGCTGCTGCGCCACCGCTTCCAATATATCCGTCGGTGCCACCGGTGCCATCAGGACTTTCCCTGTCCCGCGATAAACATTCACCATCCCTTCGCCGCTCGCCGCAGCGCCGATGATGTTCTTGCTGGATGCCTCAACCGTGAAATCCAGGCCGCCAGACCAGCAGACTGCCAGATTCCCGTCGATCTTCAGCTCGTCATCCTGCAGATTGATTTCGATCAGCTCCTCACGCGGCACATTGCTTTCCAGCACCGCGATGCCGTCCCCCACGAGGGACAGGTTGAACAGCCCTTCGCCGCCAAGCACTGCGGAAGAAATGCTCTTGCGGGCCACCACCTTCTGCTGCAGGTTTGACTGGCATGCCACAAACATCCCGTCTTCCATGACCATTCCCTGCGAGCCCCATGCACCGATGTCTTCAAGTATCAGGTACTTATACGTTGGCTCCAGGACCAGGATCCCTTCGCCCTGGTATTCCGGCTTGATCGGCCCCTCATTTGTCACCGCTGACTTCACCAGCTTGCCGAAGAAATCGCCCACGCCCTTGACGCCGCTCTTCATCTGGATGGAACCGCCCATCCACTGCATCGCGCCTGCCTGAAGCGTAACGCCGAAGCTGCCATCCATCTGGATCACCGCCTGCCTCCGGCAGATGTTCATCTTCGAACGGAAATACTCCGGCATTGCCTGATCCGGACGCACGCTGAGATCGCGCTCATACTGCATGATCCCAAAGCCGCCTTTGTTCTCGATGATCTTCCGGTTCTGGTTCTCTAAATTCTGGATTTGCATTTCAAATCTCCTTTCCTGTTCTATTCCCTATCCTATGTTATAATCCTTGCAAGCGATAAAAGAAAGATACCCCAGGGATACCTTTACTGGTTTTTTGCATCTGTATTTTCGCATCTTGTGGCCTTCCCATTGCCCTAATCGCATATGCGGCACACCTTTGCCGCTTCTGCCTGCACCATACCCGGAAATCCAAAGCGCCATATGCCTTTCTGTCAAAACCTGTCTGCCTTCTTACCCGCAATCTGCCTTATGCCTGTTTCCACTCCGAAATCAGGGACTGTGCCACAGACTTGAACTTCGATACCAGCTTCTTTGCATCCGTCACAGAGATAAAACGCTTGGGGGATGCCACATCCTTGCTGATGGTCTTGAACAGCTTCTGGATGTCTTTGCCCTCGCTCGGCATCCCTTCAAAGTTGTCAAACAGGCCGATGGAATAGACCTTGCCCTGCTTCTTCAGATTTTCTGCCTCTGCAACCGCATAATTCCCGTATTTCCAGATCGGCACGTTCGTTGCGGACCAGCACCATGAGGATCCCACGGTACACTCATCGTACTTCCCGCTCGACTTATAGATTCCGGAACTTGCCATTCCATTCGAGAACAGCACGGTATTTTTCACCACGTCCTCGTCCTTCACAGACTTCAGCCGCGCTGTCGCAACCTTCAGCGCACCGCCCATGAAATTCCCGCCATCAAAATACTTGCTGACCTTGACTTTCTCCACCCTGGCAATGGCATCATCGATATCATCCGTAAACGCCATATTCTTGGTCACAGGATAGACCAGCTGGTCATAGGAAATGATGGAAACATATACATTCGCGCCAACGACAGAATTTGCCTTCTTCAATGCCTTCAAAAATGCAACCGCGCCTTTCTTCACCTGAGGCAGCGCTGTCTCCGCTGTATAAATCACTGTCTCGCCATCTTCCGTAAACTGGAAGTCCCCGGAATTGTTGATGACCAGGACCGTATACATATCCTTCTTTTTTGCCGCCTCTGCCTTCTGCCCGTTTACATAGCCAAACGGCAGGAGCGTTGCCACCATAACGAGTGATAAGATTGCTGCGAGGATTCTTTTTACTCCTGTCTTCATATCAATCTCCTTTTCATGTTTTCAAAAACCAATCAGACACCTTGAATTCCCGGGTATGATGTAGACGTCTATCTGTTTTTTGAAAAGCGGGCAGGGTGCCCCGGCATTGCCGGGAAATGCTTCTGCAGCCCCTGCCCACATTGCCGTGAAATGCTTCTGCACTCCCTGCCCAAAATCATTTATCCAATCTGTACCTGATACCGCTTCCCTCCAAGCACCAGCGTGTCGCCGGGATGAATCGGCCGCTTGGTATTCGGTGCCACCTGGATCTGGCCGATCATCGTCTTGTTCGTGGAATTCAAATCCTTGACATAAAACTTCCCGTTTTCCCATGAGATCCGGCAATGCTTTGCAGAAATGCTCGGATCATCCAGAACCACGTCACACTCCGAAGACCTGCCAAGGAACACCTTGTCTGCAAACCCGCGGTCTGCGGCCGTTACGCCGGTATCCTGGTCAACCAGCCTCAGATAATGCCCGCTGGAAAGCGGCTCCGTAAAGAGGGCTTCCGTAATCTCTGCCCCGGGACCTCCGGGACTGCCCCCAAACGGGCTCCCGCCGCCTGCTGCGCCATTGAATACCGCGTTGTCCTGATATGCCACTGTCAGGGAATCCAGGGAATAAGGATCCGGCTGCGGTGCCTGCTGGGGCTGCATCGGCCCCGGCCCCATCGGCTGCTGCTGCATCGGCCCCGGCCCCATCGGCTGCTGCATCGTTAGCCCCGCCGGCTGCATCGGTCCCGGCCCCGCCGGCTGCTGCATCGGCCCCGGCTGCGGCGACAGATCCAGCGGCTCATAATCTTCTTCTGCTTCCCGTTTCTTTTTCGCTGAAACAGCCACCGCCACAATCACCAGCAGCAGCACCGCGATCCCGCCGATCGCAATCGGAACCACCGGCACACTGCCTTTCGATTCCCCTTCCTGATAGGGCAGCGAAAACGCCAGCGCATCCCCTTCATCAAAGGTCAGCACGGCTTCCATGATGTCTCCGCCCACATTGCCCGGAAGCTTTGCTTCATAGACCGACATCGCATAATCCTCTTTCAGCGTCAGGAGGATACTGGACAGATCCTCTGAATCTGACAGATTGAAATGCTCTGCCTCTGTTGTCCTGGAAATATCATACAGGTTTTCCAGCTTTTTTTCATTCCCCTTTTCCAGCTTGCAGCCTACGGTATAAACGGGAAATCCTGTCTCCTCCAAGTCATCATACAGCTTGTCCCGGTCTTTCTTCTTTGTCTTTACACCGGTACTGATCACGATCATCCGGCTGTATCCGCCATATCCCTCATCCAGCTTGTCCACCGCTTTGGCAATCAGCTTGTAGAGATTCCCGCCTTTCCCTTTGCCCTTAAAAGAAACGTCATTCACATCATCTTTGATATCCGTATACTCACTGGAAAAATCATCCTCCAGATAGGAAAGCTTCTCTGAAAATTTTGCGACCTGGAATTCCTCCCCATCCATATGCCCGTCTATGATCGCCGCAGCCAGGGACTTCATCTTTGCCTGGTCTGCCGGCATGACCTTCTTGGACGCTTCCATCAGAATCAGCGTGCGGACTGCTTCATGGTCATCAATGATGTCATACGAATCCGTGATCTTTGCCTGGTTCTCCCCGATCCGGATCTCCCTGGCCTCATCCTTGCTGTCCACATTCCGCACATAAATCTTGAGCTTTCCATCCTTCTGCGCCCAGCCCATGACAAGCATCTCCGCCTTGGCATATACCAGGCTGCCGCCCAGTGCCAGGCTGGCAATCAACAGCCCCAGCACCAGGATCCAGCCTGCCGGACACCGGCTTTTTTTTCTATGTTTCTGATCCATCCTTGCTACCTAACTTCCTATTTTTCTCATACACTCCGGATTAGAAGTCTGTCCCTCCGCCGCCGCCAAAATCTGTCCTTGTCCGTGGCTGCTGCGTCTGCTGCCTGGGTGTCTGCTGCCTTGGCGTCTGCTGCCTCGGTGTCTGCTGTCTCGGCGTCTGCTGCGTCTGCTGCCTTTGCGTTTGCTGCCTCTGCGTCTGGCCCTGCTGCGTCTGCCCCTGCTGCTGTCTTGGCTGCTGCTGTACCACTGGCGCCGGCTTCTTGCCCCGGCTCAAAGGCACTGTCAGGCTCTTCCCCTCGTCTTTCAGGATATTCAGCTTCTTCCCTGCTTCGATGCTTTGGGAGAGCGCCGCCCCTGCGGGAACGGTATCGCTGTATGCGCTGTTCTTCTGGAACGTGACCTTGAGGACGCCATCCAGCCCCTTCTTCTTCAGTTCCTCTTTCACCTGCTGCTCCGTCTTTCCTGAAAGATTCGGCATCTTGACAATATAATCCGATTTCTTCCCCAGGGAATACACCAGCGTACAGACTTTCCCGCTGTCATACAGGCTCCCTGCCGCCACGCTCTGGCTGACAAACCCGTCTTTTTCCACGGACTCATCAAAATCCATCTGGACAACGACCTTGCCTTCCTGCGCCCGCCACTGGGAATTTTCTCCCTTCCGGGTCTTCTTATGCTTCCCGTAAGGGTCCTCCGCAATCTCCACGGAAAAATTCTTCTCCGTAAAGTACTGGACTGCCTTCGAACGGCCCTCCTGTGAAAAATCCGGCATTGTGAAACGCTGGTTCCCGCCGCTGACCTGCAGTCGGATCTCCGTATCGAGCGGGACAACGCCCGTA
The DNA here is from genome assembly GCA_902797565.1 of uncultured Lachnospiraceae bacterium. Taxonomy (GTDB): domain Bacteria; phylum Bacillota; class Clostridia; order Lachnospirales; family Lachnospiraceae; genus Weimeria. The sequence goes on along the minus strand of CADBTO010000046.1, from coordinate 6,648 downwards.
TCCGGCTCCTGCCGTACCACCACGCCTTCCTCATCCGAAGAATAATCATAGACCGGCTCCGCGATATTCGTAAAGCCTTCCTGCTTCAGAAGCTCCACGGCCTCCTCGTAAGGCATCCGGAAGCAATCCTGCAGCCGCCCGCTCCCTTCCGGAACGGAATCATTTGCCACAACCACCTTTTCCGGATTCCCCAATGTGGAAAGCCCAAACGCCGCAGCCCCGACCACCGCGATCGATGCCGCAACCATGCCTGCTTTCGCAGCCACCGGAAGCTTCCGGAACCACTGGACCACACGCGGCCCCTGGTCTGTTTTTTCCTCTTCCACGTCCTGGAAAATCCACTCCGGCTCATCCACCGGCACGAAATCCGTGCCGCCCAGCGCCGCCATAAATTCCTCTGCGCTTTGGAACCGGTTTTCCTGCCGAACATTCAGGGCGTACATAATCGCCACCTCTGCCGCTTCCGGCAAAGCCACCCCAAGCCGCGACGGCGGCACCAGCGGATCCATTTCCGTGTTGAACCGCTCGTTGGCCGCAGGCGGCTTCTTCCCCGTCAGCATCCGGTAAAACATCGCCGCCACGGCATACATGTCTGTATACGGCCCCTGCTGCGCCGTCCGGCTGTACTGCTCGATCGGCGCATATCCCGCTTTCAGCTTGATCTCTTCGGTCGTAACCTCCGCAGCTGTCTGCTGCTTCGCCGCGCCAAAGTCGATCAGCTTGATCACACCGTCGCTCCGCACAAAGACATTATCCGGAGAAATGTCCCGGTGCAGCACGCCATGGGCATGCACCTGCCGCAGGGTATAGAGCAGCGTCAGGATGACCCTGCGGCACCAGTCGTATTCCCTCCGCCCGCCGGAACGCTTCAGGATATGCCGGACGTCCATCCCTTCGAGGTATTCCATGACCATATAACCGGTTCCGTTTTCCTCGAAAAACGAAATGACATCCACAACCCCCCGGATATTCGTCAGCGCCGCAATGCTCCTTGCTTCTTCGATGAACTGCCCCAGCCCGTTCGCAAAACGGTCTTCATAGCTTTCACCGGCGGCGCGGACGCTCACCCCGTCCATGCCGCGGACGGCATACTGCTCCGGGAAAAATTCCTTGATCGCAACCTTCCGGTACAGCTTTTCATCCCATCCGATATAAGTAATTCCAAAGCCCCCGGCACCCAGAGACGCGCCCACCAGGAATTTGCTCTGGAGGATGCTGCCGGGCTTCAGGTGTTTCTCGGACTTCCGCTCCCCGTCCAGTTTATTTCCACAATGCGGGCAGACCGAAGCAGTGTCTTCGATCTCCTGCATACAGTGATAACATCGCTTCATCACCGCTTCCTCCTATCACGCTTAATGCTCGTCCACGCCTCCGCCATTCTGGCCGCCGCCAGTTCCTCCTGTGCTGCCGCTGCCGCCGGAAGAACCACCGGTTCCTCCTGTACTGCCGCCTCCGCCGGAAGAACCACCGGTACCTCCTGTGCTGCCGCCTCCGGATCTGCTTCTGGTTCCACCGCCGGATGAACCACCGGATCTGCTTCTGGTTCCACTACCAGAGGAACCGCCGGATGCACCACCCGTGCCGCCGCCGCTGCCGGTCGTCCCGGCTGCCGGAGTTCCGCCGCCGCCCTGGCTGGTATCCGCCTTCGGCACTTCCGGTTTCTTCGTCCGGATCGTAATCGTCGTCCCATCCCGTTTCTGGAAGCATTCATTGTCTGAAACCACGCTGGAAACCGGCTGCCCAACGCCGCCGCCGCTTGGATCAAAGACCACGTTCCGGATCCCCCGCTGCGCCAGATAGGCTTTTAATTCTTTTCCTGTCATACCTTCATAGGAGATTACTTCACCAACCGCCTTGAGCAGCGGCTCGTCCATCGGCACGCTGGTATCCACCTTCTCTCCCTCATCAATGCTCTGGAAGAAGATATCGCCTTTTTTGTAATTCCTGCTGAACGTATAAAAACTGCGGTCCACAAGATTCGGATTGTCCTGGAGCTTCCCGTTTTTGCCCGTCTTCTTCCGTTTGGTTTCGTTCTCCATCTTGTACAGGGGATACGCCGGAAGTTCGGACAGGTTCTTTCCCACAAAGTCCTCAAAACTCTCCCAATAAAAGAACTGCGATTCATAGTACTCAATGGCAAGCCCCTTGACCTTCAGCTTCTTTCCCGCGTTCTTTTTCGCCTCAATCTCGGACAGGCGGATCGGCTTCCCTTTTACCGGGATGAAGCGCACAATATCAAAATAATTCCGTTTGCCGCTCTCGTCCTTTTTGGGCTTGAACGCTTTCTTATCGTCCACATCCACGCCCAGGCGCTGTGCCAGCGCATAGGCATTCGTATAGTTCCCGAAACCCGTCAGCTCGCCATAACGGATCACGTCGTTCCGGTACAGCCCATAGCCGATCGTCCCGCAGACCTTCCCGTCTTCCACGGTCCAGCCTTCATACTCCTGCATCACTTCCTCATCCGAAAGATCCGTGGTCGCAGGGACGCTTTGAGACGCGATCACGTCATTCCGCTCCAGATCGAAAACGTCCTCTTCAGTCTGCTCCAGCGTAATGTCCCAGCCCTCGTTTTCCGCATTCAGCTGGTCCACAATCGCCTGCGCCTCTTCCAGCGTCTTCCCTTCCAAAGAGGCAAGATAGACCGCGTTCGTTTCGATGGAAGACGCCTCGCTGCCTCGGCGGACCAGCCCCGCCAGCACAATCGAACCGCCCACCACAAGCACTGCAAGCCCCGCCACAAGGCCCTTTGCCCAGACCGGGAACTTGCCCGTTTCTTTCCGGCGCACCTTGGTCTTGATCCGCCGGACATGGCTGCTGCCCAGTTCCTGTAAAAATACATCCGCCGTAGGCGTCCGCTCATCCTGGTACACGTTCAGGGCATTCAGAAGCGCTGTTTCCATCCCATCCGGAATCCGGATCCCCAGCTTGGACGGTGGATCCAACTCATCCTGCAGCGCACGCTCCACGGACTCCTGCGGAACTTTCCCGGTGATCATCCGGTACAGGACAGCCCCCAGCGCATAGACATCCGTCCATGTCCCCCGGACACCCTTGCTCCGGTACATCTCTTCTGCGGCATAACCCTGTTTCAGAATAAACGCAAGGCTCTTGGAATGGCTCGAAGCCGAAAGCCGCATCGTTCCAAAATCCGTCAGCTTCACCCCGCCCAGATCATCCAGCAGGATCACTTCCGGAGAAATGTCCCCATGAATGACCCCCTGGCGGTGCAGCTCCCGCAGCCCTCCAAGGATCTTCTGGACCAGTACCTTCGCTTCTGCCGGTTTGAATACCTGACCGTTATCGAGCAATGCCTGCAGGGACTGCCCCTCCACATACTCGCAGATCGCATAGCCCGTTTCATTTTCTGCCAGGCAGTCATAGATTGCGGCAATGCCTTCCAGCGGAGACTGCGCCGTCAGCTGCTGGATCTTGCTTGCCTCATTCAGAAATGCCATCAGCCCTTTCTCAAACTGCTCCTGCGCATCCCCGGAATAAATGATGATGCCCTGCTCCCCTTCTGAACGGCTGGAATAGTCGCTGGGCAGGTATTCTTTAACGATGACCTTCCGGCCTGCTTCCGCATCCATCCCGATATAGGAGACCGTGGTGCCCCCATAGGAGAGCACGCGCCCGACAATGTATTTCCCGCCAACGACCGTACCCGGATCCAGATAATATGATTCCTGCCGCAGGGCTGTCTCATTGAACCCGCAATACGGACAGGTCTTCAGCTGGTCCTGGATCTCGTTCATACAGCCCATACACAATTTCATATTGCCAACATCCTTTCTCGGTTTCCTTTCCCGGCAGTTTCTAGGTCGTCTCTACTAAAGTCTTGGAACCCGCCGTGCTCTTTTTGCTGATCGTGATCTTCCCTGTCCGCGAACGGTTCTTTCCATACTGGGCCTCAATCTGGAATTCCAGATTCCCCTTCCAGTTCTTGAGTTCCTTCTTCCGGAGCGTGACATACGTTGTGGACGTTCCCTTTTCCTTGTTCACATACGTCTTCAGCGACTGGTTCTTCTTCTTCGCCAGTTCCTTGTTCTGGGAACCATTGAGCGTGACAACCAGATTCCGCTTTCCCTTTTCCTTGGGCGCATATTTTGCCAGATTGAACTTGAACTGGTATTTGACCGCTGCTTCTCCGTTTCCCGTCAGTGTCACCTGCGTATAGATGATCTGGACTTTCGGCGGTGCCACAGAAAGCCCCACTTCCATCGGGTATTTTTTGATCCCGTTCTTCAGCGAAATCTCGATCTTCTGGGGCGAAACCAGCTGCTTCAGCGTCTCTTTCGTCGTGATCTTCCCTTTGCTGGTCAGTTTGAAATATGCCGTATCTTTGCCCTTGCCCGCATAGGATGCTTTTTCAAAGCAATCAATCTCTTCTGCAAGATTCGCGGAAGCACCCAGATCCAGCGTAAACTTCTCTTCAATTTCCACGATATTCAGCTTGAACGAATAACTTGCCCCGCCCGCTTCCACTGAAACGGTCACATCCCCACAGTCTTCAATCGTCAGCGTCCCCTTGCCTGCTTTCTTGAAAGATGCCACATCCAGATCGCTCGATTTCCATTTCTGGTCTGCAGCGGCTTTCCCATCGGCCAGCAGCTGGAAATAGCATTTCTTGTCCGATGTCGCAACCGACAACGTCCCGCCATCCTTGATTTTTTTCAGTTCCTTCCCCTTCGCATCCTGGACAACAAGGCTCAGCTCCTGCTCCGATGCGTCGTCCGCCGCGTCTTTCTCCCCGGCATCTGCCCCGGATTCTAGTGCTTCTTTGGCATCCTGCCCAGATTCCTGCTTCTCCCCGGTGCCTGTCCCGGACTCCTGTTTTTCACCGGTTCCTGCCCCAGTACCCTGTGCATCACCGGTGCCTGTCCCGGTTCCCTGCTTCTCGCCAGTGCCTGTCCCGGTACCCTGTGCATCACCAGTGCCTGTCCCGGTACTCGTCCCGGCAGCCTGTGTTCCATCGGCTCCTGTTCCGGTATTCTGTGCACCTCCGGCAGCCTGTGTTCCATCGGTTCCTGTACCAGCTCCCTGTGCACTTCCGGCACCCGTCCCGGCTGCCTGCGGCCCACCGGTTCCTGCTGCCGGCTCCTTTGTTTCCGTCTGCTTCTGCTCCTCCGGACTCTTCAAATGAAGCGGATCAAACTGCCACCTGGCCTTTTCCGTCTGTGCCTGCGCCTCCACCACCCCCGGAAGGACGCTGCTCCCCGGCACGCCTGCCAGTACCGTTACCGCCGCCAGCATCACGCCAGCGATCCGCACCCATCGCTTCTTCATACTCATCTTCCTTTCATGTCATGAATGATCGCAGTATGTTTCAATCTCGCTGATCCCGGACTTTTTCCCCAGCCCTTTGGCAAACCTTGCCACGCTCGCGCTCTCCCTGCCAAGAACCTCGCAGGGGTAGCAGTCCCGCACAAGCTGCTCAAAGCCGCCCATATAGGGATTATAAGTATCAAATTCCTCGAAGGACTCCCAGCGGATCGGAAACGCGGTCTGGGTTTTCGCCAGCTTCTTGTCCTGGCCATTCTTCGTCATCATCGCCCACAAAAAACGCATGCAGGCAATCTGCTGGTTCTTTGTTGAAGATCCCGTGATCGCATAACGCTCCACCAGCTCCACGAGCATTTTCTCCTGGCTGGTCACAACATAGACCTGGTAATCCCGCAGCGGGTTCAGCCCCTTGTCCGTCTCCTCGATCTCTTTTACTGCATTATCAAACTCCGTCCGGGCACTGGCACGCGAGACAATATTCCCGCCCTGGAGCAGGGTCTCTTTCGCATCCCTGTTGACTTTGTATTTCTTCTCTTCCGCAATCTTTCCGAAAGACTGCACCGCAGAAAGATCCTCCGCCATCCCGTCTTCCAGATCCTCCTCGCCCTGCGCCACGGAAAGCCACTGTCCATCCTTCAGCGAAAGCGCCAGGACATTTTCCGGTGCCTGCATATTCGCAAGATTGGAACTCAAAATCTGCTTTCCGCTCCGCTTCTTCCGATACTCGTCCGTATCATCTGAAAAAATCTCTTCCAGCGCAATAACCTGTTCCTCCACGGACTCCCCCCGCTCCGTATTCGCCCAGCGGCTGTCCTGAAGCAGGTTGTCCTTGTTCGGCAGGAAGGTCAGCGCATACAAAAGCAGCGTATCCACCGCCGTCGGCATTTCATCCATATTCGGGAAATACGTCTTGTATTCAGAAAGATACAGATATTCTTTGGGATCGAGCGCCGCATAGACATTGTCTTCCAGAGAAACCGGATTGTAATCAGAAAGATCCTCCACATGGTCGCACAGGAACATATTCGGCAATACTTCCGCGTCCCGCAGCGCCTTCTCCATATCTTTCTTGACCTGGACGGAAACCATGATCTTCTCATTGTCCTCCTGCATCTTCCGGACAGACTCGCTGTTCTCCTGTGCCGTGGCCTTGTCTGCTTCCACAAAACCATCTTCGGCAAGTTCCATCAGCTGCTCCTTCTGCGCCTCGTTCTCCACCCAGATTTCAATGGAATCCTCTGCAAGCGTGGAATCGAAGATGATGTTCGAAGGCCTGCCAATCGTCAGGTACAGCCCGATCGAAACCGCAATCGCCAACGCAAAAGAAACCGCCAGCCCGATGGTCCATGCCCGCTGCCGCTTCCT
>CADBTO010000045.1 GCA_902797565.1 uncultured Lachnospiraceae bacterium | reverse complement strand
GGCGCTGCGATTTTCGGACAAGACCCGGACGGATCTTGTGCGGGCGTGCTATGATATGGGGGCGGTGAAGACCGGTGCATTGATCGTGATCGAAGCGGATATGCAGCTTTCCGAGTACGAACGAACCGGGATTCCGGTGGACGCGCTGTTGACCAGGCAGCTGCTCATCAACATTTTTGAAAAAAATACGCCGCTGCACGATGGTGCGATTATCGTTCGGGGAGACCGTGTGGTTTCGGCAACCTGCTATCTGCCGTTGTCGGATAATATGTCGCTGTCAAAGGATCTGGGAACCCGGCATCGGGCAGCTGTCGGGATATCTGAAGTTTCGGATGCGCTGACGATTATCGTTTCCGAGGAGACCGGAAAGATTTCGACCACCCAGAACGGGCGGCTGTCCCATGATGTGGGCGAGGACGCGCTGAATGACCTGCTGATCCGTCTGCAGAACCCGGAGTATGTAAAAGAAAAAAAAAAGAAAAAGCGTGCCGGGAAACTGCCCTTTGCTTTTCTGCGAAAGGGGGATGGCGATGAAAGGTAAACTGATCGGGGCTTTTACAAAAAACCTGAGCCTCAAACTCCTGTCCCTGTTTTTTGCAGTGGTGCTCTGGCTGGTGGTTGTGAATGTGGATGATCCAAACCAGTCCCGGAATTTTTCCGTGCAGGTCCAGCTTTTGAACGAGGATCTTCTGACCAGCGCGGGGAAATATTATTCGGTGACGAATGGCAGCGGGTCCATTTCGTTCCGCGCGACGGCAAAACGTTCGATTATTGAGCGGCTGACTTCGGCGGATTTCACGGCGACGGCGGATCTGCGGTATATGGAAGACAGCGGCAGGGTTCCGGTGGAGATTTCGCCGAACCGCTTTACAAGCCAGATCACGATCTCTTCGCGGTATTATTACCTGGATCTGACGGTCGGGGAGAAGCAGGAAAGCAAATTTATTATCCAGGGACGTTCGGAAGGAGAGCCGGCAGAGGGCTATGTGGTGGAACGGGTGTCTGTCAGCCCGAATGTTCTGGTGGTGTCCGGCCCGGCGGATATCGTCAGCCAGATTGACTCGGTGGAGGCAGCGGCGGATGTGACCGGACTCAATACGGATGTGACAGAATCTGTCGTGCCGCGTCTTCTGGACAAGGATGGGAAGGATGTCAATGCGACGGAGCTGACGATGAACCTGACGACCGTGAATGTATCGGTTACGATGTCCAGCGTGCAGGCGATCAATATTACAGTAGAGCAGGGCGGGAAGCTGGCGGACGGGCTGGAACTGGACAGCATAACATGTACGCCGCAGACTGTGGAACTGCGCGGCAATGCGCGGAGGCTGAACAACCTGCAGTCGATTGTCATTCCGGAGAGTGTGATCGATTTGTCAGAAATTACAGAAAATACGGAAGTTGTGGTGGATATCACACCCTATATTCCGACGGGGCTTTCGCTGGCAGATGCTTCGAAGTCCAAGGTGAAAGTCTGGGTGCGGCTGAAGCAGGAGACAAGCAGGGTCTTTACGGTACCATGCGCGAATCTGAATGTCCGGAACCTTGCGAAGGATCTGGAGTCTGAATTTGGGCAGCCGGAGGTTGAGGTGGAGATTTCCGGGTTTGAAGATGCGCTTTCCCGGCTTTCCGGGGAAAATATCACCGGAACCGTGGATGCCGCGGGGCTTGGCGAAGGCGAACACAGGCTCCAGGTTTCGTTCAATCTGGAATCGGGACAGAAGGCAGAAAATGCGTCTGTTCTGGTGGTTATCAGACGGGCGGAAAATGCCGATACAAAGGATAAGGTGCAGGGTCGGTCCAGAACCGAACCGGAGGAAGCGCATACAGAAGAAGACAAAGAAGACAAAGAAGGCAAAGAAGGAGAAGAAGACGGGGAAGACGGAAAAAACGGAGACGGAGAAGATGATGCCGGCGGGGAAGAGACAGACGATGACGCATCCGGGTCTGGGGAGGCCCGTGGGTCTGGTGAAGAGGAGCAGGCCGGCACAGGACAGGAGGAAACGGGAGAGCAGCAGGAGGATGGCGAGAGCGATTCGTGAAAAAGCAATTCAGGAAACGCAGACGCGATACGTGCTCCATGCGCTGGAAGTCGTTCAATAAAGGGGATGGGAATGGAAATATATGTTTGGGTGAGGGGCAAGGTCTATGCAAAGGCAGAGTATTACCGTGATCAATCCCACCGGACTGCATCTGCGTCCGGCAGGGCTTCTTTGCCAGGAGGCAATGAAGTTTTCTTCGAAGGTGGGCTTTCTGTATGGTCCTGAGAAGAAGGGCGAGGCGAACTGCAAGAGCATTTTAAGCATTTTGGGTGCATGCATCCGCGCAGGCGATGAGATCACCGTGGTGTGTGAGGGGGATGATGAAGTGGAGGCGATGAGCAGCATCATCACACTCATCATGGACGGTCTGGGGGATGTGATGCTTTAGAAAATCGCCTGATTTGGCAGCTTGATGCTTGATTATGATGTGATATGAAAGGAAATAGAAATGTTGAACGTGAAGAAGTACAGGGCGAATCCGGTTGTTTCTTTTCCGGAGCGGACATGGCCGGATAAGGAGATTCAGCATGCTCCCGTCTGGTGCAGTGTGGATTTGCGGGACGGGAACCAGGCGCTGATCGAGCCGATGAGCGTGGAAGAAAAAATGGAGATGTTTGACCTGATCGTGAAGCTGGGCTTTAAGGAGATCGAAATCGGTTTCCCGGCGGCTTCCCAGATTGAGTTTGATTTCCTGCGGAAGCTGGTGGAGGAAAACAAGATCCCTTCAGATGTCAAGGTCCAGGTGCTGTCCCAGTGCCGGAAGGAACTCATAGACCGGACATACGAGGCAATCCAGGGGATTCCGAACGTGGTCTTCCATATTTACAATTCCACGTCCACGCTGCAGCGGGATGTTGTGTTCCATAAAGACCGGGAAGAGATCATCGAGATTGCCCGCCAGGGAACGCGCTGGGTCAAAGAAGGCCTGCACAAATACGATGGAAAGCTGCAGCTGGAATATTCGCCGGAGAGCTTTTCCGGGACAGAGGTGGATTTTTCCGTGGAGATCTGCAATGCGGTCTATGATGAGTGGGGCGCGGCGACACCGGAGCCGGTTATCTTCAACCTGCCGAATACGGTGGAAATGAATACGCCCAATGTCTATGCGGATCAGATCGAGTATTGCTGCAAGCATCTGAAGGACCGGGAGAAGCTGGTCATCAGCGTCCATCCCCATAATGACCGGGGCTGCGGCGTGGCCTGCACGGAGCTGGCGCTGCTTGCGGGGGCGGACCGCGTGGAAGGGACGCTGCTGGGGAATGGCGAGCGGACAGGAAACGTGGACATCCTGACGGTGGCATACAATATGTTCTCCCAGGGGATCGATCCGCAGCTGGATATTGAAAATATCAATGAGATCATCGAAGTGTATGAACGCTGCTGCAAGATGTCGATCGATATGCGCCATCCTTATGCGGGACAGCTGGTGTTTACCGCGTTTTCCGGGTCGCATCAGGATGCGATCAACAAGGGCGTGGCGGCGATGAAGGAGCGCGGCAGCGAGATCTGGCAGGTGCCGTATCTGCCGATTGACCCTTCGGATATTGGCAGGAAGTATGAGCCGGTGGTCCGGATCAACAGCCAGTCCGGGAAAGGCGGCGTTGCGTTTGTGATGGATACGGTGTATGGCTACCGCCTGCCGAAGAAGATGCAGCGTGAGTTCGCGGATGTTGTTCAGTACATCTCCGAGCAGGAGGGCGGCGAGGTCAAACCGGAGAAGATCATGTCCGCGTTCAAGAAAGAGTATATCGGCCTCAAGGAGCCGTTTGAACTGATCTTTGTGGATATTGATGATAATACGCAGGATGATGATACCCAGGTGGCTGTGGACTTCAAATACAATGGAGAAACGTTCCACTCTGAGGCGGAAGGCAATGGGCCGATTGACGCGGTGAAGACGGCGATCCGCCAGTGCGTGCCGCAGGTGGACTTCACGGTGGAAGACTACAGCGAGCATTCGCTGGGCAAAGGCGCGCATGCGAAGGCGGCGGCTTATATCGAAATGGAAGATGCCCGGAACGGGAACCGTACCTTTGGCGTGGGTCTTTCTTCGAATATTACGCGCGCGTCGATCCGCGGGATGTTCTCTGCGCTGAACCGGCTGGCGAAAAAGGCAAGGGACTATGTCTGAGCAGCAGCGGGCTGGGAATGGGCAGGATATAGCCAAAGGCCGGCGCGGCCAGCCTGCGAAGATCGTGGTGTCCGTGGTGCTGGTGGTTTCGCAGCGGCAGATGCAAAGCTGCAGGGACACGATGCATGCGCTGATGCGCCAGACGTTCCGGAATTTTGAAATCATCCCGGTATTCTGGGGGATGGACGGGCCGGCGTCTATGTTCTTTGCCGGGAAGGATTCAGAGGCGTTCCGTGGAAGGCTGGTTATGGACGCGGGCAGCGGCGCGAAGAATCCTTCGGAAGCGCGGAATATCGGCATCCGGAAGGCAAGAGGAAAGTATGTGGTATTTCCGCAGTGCGGGGATACCTACCGGGAAGATTACCTGGAAACACTTGTGAAAAGCATCACGCATTCCGGTGCGGATCCGTATTGCAAGGGCTTTCTTCGGATTCCGGTGCAGCTGGGGATCTGCGGATATGAGGCGGTTTCTCCGGAAACGCAGGCCCCGGAAGATGCAGGAGCAGCTTCCGGGACGCGGGACAGCCGGACGGCGCTGGCCGCGTCCGGGCAGCTGCAGTATGAAACGGCAGAGAGCGGCGTGCGCACGATCGAACGGGAGGATCTGCTCTGCAAGCTGTTTTACCTGACAGGATACCAGGGCTTTCTGTGGAACAAGATCTTCCGGCTGGACATCATAAAAAAACACCGTGTGTATTTTGATGAGAAAATTTTCTGCCACGAAGACCAGCTTTTCCTGGTGTCCTATGTGCTTCATATTGATGCGGCGCGGATGCTGCCGGAACATGTGTGCTGGCATGCGGCGGGCAGCGGCAGGATGCCGACAGAGAAAGAAAAGCGCAGCGGCGCGTGCGCGTTTTCCAAGATGGCGCTGCGCTTATGGCGTTATCCGGATGCGCGGTGGCTCTGCAAAGAAGGCGCGAAGCTGTTCCGCAGCGGCGAGGAAAGCAGGGTTCTATAAAGATTGTTTTGATAGGGGTTGTTTCATGAGTCACTATGATTATTTGGTGGTCGGCGCAGGCCTCTTTGGCTGTGTCTTTGCCCATGAGGCGGCAAAGGCAGGGAAGCGTGTCTGTGTGATCGACCGGCGGGATCATATTGCAGGGAATGTATATACGAAAGAACAGGCGGGGATCAACGTCCATGTATACGGGGCGCACATCTTCCATACGTCGGACGAGCGGGTGTGGCGGTATATCAACCAGTTCTGTACGTTCAATCATTACATCAATTCGCCGATTGCGATATACAAAGATGAACTGTATAACCTGCCCTTCAATATGAATACCTTCTCAAAGCTTTGGGGCATTCGTACACCGGATGAGGCAAAGCAGAAGATTGCGTCCCAGATCGAGGGGCTGGGGATCAAAGAGCCGAAAAACCTGGAAGAGCAGGCACTTTCCCTCGTGGGGACGGATGTCTATGAAAAGCTGATCAAAGGATATACGGAGAAGCAGTGGGGCAGGGATTGCAAAGATCTGCCAGCAAGCATCATCCGTCGGCTGCCGCTGCGCTTTATCTACGACAACAATTATTTTAATGACAGGTATCAGGGGATTCCGGAGGGCGGCTATACCAGAATCTGCGAAAAAATGCTGGAGCAGGCAGAAATCCGCCTGAATGAGGACTTTCTTTCATCAAAAAATCAGGTTTCATATGATAAACTGATTTATACAGGGCAGATTGACGAGTATTTTGGTTATGAATACGGCCCGCTGGAGTACCGCAGCGTCCGCTTTGAAACGGAAGAGCTTCCTGTGGAGAACTACCAGGGGAATGCTGTTGTCAATTATACCGAACGGGAGGTTCCTTATACCAGAATTATCGAACACAAGCATTTTGAGAATACACAGGCACCGCATACCGTCATCTCCAGGGAGTTTTCGGCTGAATGGCAGCAGGGCATGGAGCCGTATTATCCGATCGGGGACGGGAAGAATCTGGCTTTGTATGAAAAATACCGGCAGCTGGCGGAGAAAGAGGAGAACGTCTGTTTTGGCGGGCGCTTGGGCAGTTACAAGTACTACGATATGGACAAGGTGATAGGGGAAGCCTTGGACTTTTGTGGGAAAGAACTGGGGCAATAGGATATGCGAATCTGTAGAGAAAGAGGGAGACTCGGAAGATTCGAAAAAAGATTCGAAAAATCGGTTTCATAAAATCATCCGCTTATAATCCTTGCAAGGGGAACATGGGAGTATAAGGGAGCGCGTTGCGTTCCGAAAAACAGGGAGAGAACGGATATGGAAAAAATTAAAAAACGAAGGGACAGTTCCAGGACATTTCATGGCGGAAGATGCGCCGCGCATTATAGCGAATCAGGCAGGGGGACATCACCACCCTGTCATAGGACAGCAGCACTGCCGGTGCTGCTTCTTGTGGTGCTTGCAGCGATGATACTGCCGCTGGATCTTTCAGGGAAGCTGCCATTTGCAAACGCAGATACGAAGAATATCGTGGTCGTGCTGGATGCCGGGCATGGCGGTACGGACAGCGGTGCACTGGAATCACAGAATGGCGTGACTGTGCAGGGCGGGCTTAAGGAGAAGGATATCAATCTGAAAATTGCGCTTGCATGCCGGGATGAACTTTCAAAATACAAGGGCGTGACCGTGTATCTGACACGGGAAACGGATGTTGCGGTCGGGCTGACTGCACGGACAACGAAGGCAAAGGATTGGGGTGCGGATTATTTCGTATCGCTCCATATCAATAGCGGAAGTGCAACAGCGCAGGGCGCGGATGTCTTCTATCCGAACGCGAACGGGGAGGGCGGCCTCGAGATCAGCACGAAGGGAAAAGCGCTGGCGTCGAGCATTATGTCGGCACTGGTTTCCGGGGACGAAGGCTTGACGCAGCGGTCGATCACGGTGCGAAATTCCGGGAGCACCTATTTTGAAGATGGTACTCCAAAGGATTATTACGCTG
>CADBTO010000044.1 GCA_902797565.1 uncultured Lachnospiraceae bacterium | reverse complement strand
TGAAGCAGGAGAAGGCGAGGAAACGGGAGATGGAGCAGCAGCAAGAGGAGGAGAGTTGATTGAAAGATAAACTGGAAAAGCTGGAGAAACTGTTTGGGAAGAAGAGTATCCAGATCATTGTTATTTGTATGTGTTTATCGCTTGTATTTGCCATTTTTGCAAGTGAAGAGAGGGAGAAAAAAATGGCGGCGAAGCAGGCAAAAATCGAACGAAACAGGGAGAAAAGCAAGCAAAAAGAGAAGGATGCGTCCGGGCAGTCCAGTGGGAAAAAAGACAAGGATGCAGAAGGCCAGGAAAGCGGGGGAAAAGGCAAGGACGCAGGAGACAAAGGCGGGTCCGGCCAGACAGGTGAGTCCGGCCAGACAGGTGAGTCCGGGAAGACAGATGTGTCCGGGAAGACAGGTGGTGCAGGCGAAACAGGCATATCCGGGCAGGGCGCCGAAGTGAAGGGATCCGGGCAGGACGGCGAGGCACAGGGTGGCGATGCGTCCGACCAGCCCAGGGAAGGGAAAGTCCTGCGTATCCTTTGCAATGATCTGGACTTGCGGGATTATTTCCTGATGGCATTTCCGAATATCAAAAGCGCGGGGAAGAAGCAGATCGAACTTGAGGATGGCACGCGGATCCTGTTTGATGTCTGTGAATACGGTGCGAAATACCGCAGGGAGGTGGCACATGCGCTTGCGTTTGACGGGGTACGGAAAAGTCCGGTAGAAGAAGTGGATATGGTTATGGCGGATGCCGAGTACATGGCGGATTTGGTAGATTCGAAAGCAACCCTGCCGCTGGAAGAAGCGTTTGGTTTGGATTATCGCGATCTTTCGGATATGTATGAATATACGAAAGAAGTGGCAAGTGATGCGCAGGGGGATCTGAAGGCATGCACTTATGAATGCCATCCAATGGTCTTTTTGTACCGAAGGAGCGTGGTACGGAAGGTGCTGGGAACGTCTAAGTACAGTGTGGTGCAGAAATACTTGGAAGACTGGCAGAAATTCGAGAAACTTGCCACGAAGGCGGCTGGAAAGGGATATAAAATTCTGTCAGGTTATGGCGATTTGCTTCCATTATACTATGAAAAGATGGATGATTCCTGGATGGTTGATGGATCTATCAAGGTTAATGACAAGATGAAGGAATGGATCAAAACGACCAAGAGATTTGCGGACAAGGGTTTCTTTGCACAGGAAATGGGAGGAATTGATGATTTCGCGCAGCTGGACAACTGCCTGGGGACATTCTGCAGGTCAGACCAGATCGCCGAAATGGATTTCAAGGAAAGCCGGGATTTTGGAATTTGCCGGGCGCCGGAGGATTGCTGTGGAGGGGAGACCTATTTGTTTGCCTTGAAAAGCAGTGACAATATGGAATTGATGGAACGGGTATATCGCTGCCTGTATTGTGATCCGGATTCGCTGGAATTGCTTCGGAAGGAAGGCGGCGCGAATCGAATTGTGAATTCATGTATCAACGCACGGAACGCAGCTGCGAAATATAAAGGAAATATTTCGATGAACGGTGAAAATGACCTGGATATTTACTGGCGTGTGGCAAAAAAATGTGAGTGTGGAGTGAAGAGTCCATATGATCTGGGGTGCAACGCGCAGCTGCTTTCCAGCTGCCGCGGCTACTTTTCGGGAGAGATGAATTATGATACAGCGATTGCGAATTTTAAGACCCGGATCCAGGGGAGATTTGAAGGCATCGCGGTGCCCTAAGGTTCCGGGGGATTCCTGAGGGTTATATATATATAGAAGTTTTTGCATAGAAGTTTTCAAAAGTGCCTTGACAGAAAAATGGAAAATGTGTAAAATATAGTTCTCCGAGCAGCTGGGGTGTTAGCGGTACCCTGCACCGGCAATCCGCTATAGCCGGGGTGATTTTTCCGATTGAGGGTGTGTGGAGGGAGGAGCCTGCCCTTTGAAAGCGGTGTTGATGTTTGGGTCTCACGCAATGGGGGCTTGTGAACCGTGTCAGGTCAGGAATGAAGCAGCACTAAGCAAGTTTTCCATGTGCCGTGAGGGTGCCTGGGCTGAGCTGGCTACTTAGGTAACGTCCTTTTTCCCACATTCGAAGCGAAAAGCTCGGAGTTTTTTTACGCAATGAAGGCTCTCAGCAAAGCCGGGCGCGGCCCGCGCAAGTTTTTTTAAAAAAAGGGGGATTCAGAATGAAGTTAGGTGCGCTGGAAGCTGGCGGGACAAAAATGGTCTGTGCCATAGGAGATGAAAGCGGGAAGATTTTTGAGCAGATCTCCATACCCACCACGAAACCGGAGGAGACCATGCCTCCCATCATCGAATACTTCAAAGACAAAGATATCGAGGCACTGGGGGTGGCGTGCTTTGGCCCTGTGGATTTGGACAAGTCTTCGGATACCTATGGATATATTACCAGTACACCGAAGATACCGTGGCAGAATTATGATATTGTTGGCACATTAAAAGAGGCACTGGGATGTCCGGTGGGATTCGATACGGATGTGAATGGTTCACTGCTTGGCGAAGCGACTTATGGTCAGGCAAAGGGGCTGACCGATGCAGTGTATTTTACAATTGGTACGGGTGTCGGAGCCGGGGTCATGACAAACGGAAAGATGCTTCATGGAATGATGCATCCGGAGTTTGGACATATCCGGTTAGTCGTAAGAGACGATGATCCATACAAAGAAGGGCATTGCCCGTTCCACGGCGCTTGCCTGGAAGGGATGGCAGCGGGACCCGCGATTGAGGCAAGATGGGGCGCGAAGGGCAAGGAGCTGGCAGATCGCGACGAGGTGTGGGATCTGGAGGCGTACTACATTGCACAGGCGTGCGCAACCAGCGTGTTCGTGCTTTCGCCGCAGATGATTATCCTGGGCGGCGGTGTAATGCACCAGGAGCAGCTGTTCCCTCTGGTTCGGAAATATACAAAGGAACTGATTGCAGGATACATCAAGACAAAGCAGATGGAAGATCTGGAACACTATATTGTTCCTGCCAGCCTGAACGATGACCAGGGCATTATGGGATGCCTGAAGCTGGCTTTGGATGCAAAGAACGAATAAGGAATCCATAAAGATTCAAGATATGAAACGGGCTGTGGCAGTTGCCACAGCCCGTTTTGTCATTTTTTACAAAAAGAAGCCAGAAAGATTGTTTATCTTGTGGGCTTGTACCGAGAAAAAAGAATGATTATAATGAAAAAAAGTGAAAACGTTTGCAAGTGCGTTTCACAATCAGATTCTGGTTTGATGGACTGCAGAATGAATGGATCAAAATATGCGGTTCATGATTTGCAAGGAGGCACAGTGTATGGCGCTGAAAAGAAAAAAGAAGGCGGCAACCAAGAAACAGCTGGATGGCCTGAAGATGGCGGAAAACAATATGCTGCAGCATATTAGTTCCATTATGGATGAAGAAGAAGGAGAGGAGGAAAAGAAAGCGGAAACGAAAGTTGTAAAACTCAGGAAGGTAACGAGAAGGACACCAGAAAACAAGGCTGAAGCGAAGGCCGAAGCAAGGGTTGAAGAGCCCAAAGCTGAAGAGCCCAAGGTCGAAGAGTCCAAAGCTGAAAAAACCAAAGCGGCAGAACCCGAAACAGAAAAGCCCAAGGCTGAAGCACCGAAAGCGGCAGAGACGGAAAAATCAGCCATGATCCCGGAGGAGGAAGGGAAGTGGTACAAGTCTGACGAGGACTATCTCGGTGAGTTCCGCCAGAGGCTGGCGAGATACAATGATGAGCTGAAGTGGCTCTATATGGAACTCTACCAGGATGAAAACGCATACAACTATTTTGTCGGGATGCTGGAGCGCTGCTTTGTGGCACGGGATCGCGAACTGAAAAAGTGGGACGATGCGCGTGCGGTGCTTCCGGATTGGTTCCGGGGGAACGACATGCTCGGAATGATGCTTTATCCCAACTGCTTTGCCGGAAATCTGAAGGGAGTGGCGCAGCATCTGGATTATCTGGATGAAATAGGGGTCAACTACCTGCATCTGATGCCGCTGCTGGAAAGTCCGGAAGGCCGGAGCGATGGCGGATATGCGGTGTCTGATTTCCGGAAGGTGGATCCGAAGTTTGGCTCGATGGAAGATCTGGCAAATCTCTGTGCAGAGGCACATCGCCATGCGACAGTTGTTTGCCTGGATTTTGTTATGAACCACACTTCCGAAGACCATGAATGGGCAAAAAAAGCAAGAGCAGGACAGAAGGAATACCAGGATCGTTATTTCTTCTATGATAACTGGGACATTCCATTTGAATATGAGAAGACGGTGCCGCAGGTGTTTCCGATTACCGCACCGGGCAATTTCTCCTGGTGTGAGGAAGCGGGAAAAGTGGTGATGACCTCGTTCTATCCGTTCCAGTGGGATTTGAATTATGCAAATCCGACCGTATTTAACGATATGACCGAGAATATGCTCTTCCTTTGCAATCAGGGCGTGGATGTGATTCGGCTGGATGCGGTGCCCTATATCTGGAAGACACTGGGAACAAACTGCCGGAACCTGCCCCAGGTCCATTCGCTGGTACGGATGATGCACATTGCTGCGGATCTGGTGTGTCCGGGGACGCTGCTTCTGGGTGAGGTCGTGATGGAACCTTCAAAAGTTGTTCCATATTTCGGTTCTGTCGAAAAACCGGAATGCCACATGCTGTATAATGTAACAACCATGGCGTCCACATGGAATACGGTAGCAACCAGAGATGTGACGCTGCTCAAGCATCAGCTGGAATCTGTTTTTGCACTGCCGCATCAGTACACCTTCCAGAATTACCTGCGCTGCCACGATGATATTGGCTGGGGACTGGATTATGATTTCCTGAAGCAGTTTGGTGTGGATGAGGTGGCGCACAAGGCGTTTTTGAATTATCGTCTGACTGGCCAGGAATATGGCATTGATTCCAGAGGCGAGCTATACAACGATGACCCCAGGCTTGGAGACGCGCGGCTTTGTGGAACCACGGCATCCCTCTGCGGGATCGAGGCTTCGGAATTTGAAGAGAATGAGTGGAAATTGGATCGGGCGATTCGTCTGGATTTGATGTTACACGCGTTTCTTTTTACACAGAGTGGGATTCCGGTGCTGTACAGTGGGGATGAAATCGGCCAGCTGAATGATTATTCGTACCACGAGAACCCTCTGAAATGGGCAGATTCCCGTTATTTGCACCGTGGAGACCTGAACTGGGATGAGGTTGCGCTGCGCAAGGATACGAAGACACGGCAGGGACGGATGTATGAAGGGATTCAGAAACTTCTGGAGATTCGCCGGAGGAACCGGGTCTTTGAAACGGATGCGGATGTGTGGCTGCTGGAAACGTACAATGAGCATGTGCTTGGGATTGGCAGATATTACAAGGGGCAGAAGCTGATCGCGCTGTTCAACTTCAGTGAGTATCAGGAAGTGGCGTGGATCAATGAAGAAGAGGATTACACCAACCTGATGAATGGTGAAGTATGGAAAGCAAAGGGGGTCGGTGTGCCCGGCTTTGACTTTGTCTGGCTTCTCACGACATTTTCCTGATAGGGACGGGCGGGTGATGAAATGACGATTAAAGAAGTTGCAGCGATCGCCGGTGTATCCCCTGCCGCAGTCAGCAGGTATTTGAATGGTGGGCCTATTAGTCCGGAAAAACGCAGTGCCGTGCGAAAAGCGATTGAAGAGACCGGGTACAGCCCGTCTCTGGCGGCACGCGTGATGCGGACAGGAAAAGTAAACCAGATCGGTGTCATTGTTCCGAAACTGTATTCTCCGTCAGTCAGCGAAGTGCTTGACGGAATTACGGGGGTGGTACAGGAGAAGGGATATATGACGATCCTTGGGGATACAGGCGGGGATGAGATGCAGGAGATTACCTATCTCCGGATGTTAGAGCGGAGTCTTGTGGCGGGAATCGTCCTGATGGGAACGGTAATGACGCCTCAAAAAGAGGATGCACTGGCACAGCTTTCTCTGCCGCTGGTTGTGACAGGACAGCATTTTGAAGGGCTGCCCTGTGTGTACCATGATGATTTTCATGCAGTGTATGAGCTAACGAAGCGAGTCATACAGAGAGGGCGCAGGAAGATTGGCTATATCGGTGTGAACGAGCGGGATCTTGCTGCGGGGCTTGCCAGATGGCATGGGGCATTGGCGGCACTGGAGGATCATGGCATCCCGGAAGAGTCGATCTTCAAGATCATTGGAGAATTTGATTCAAAAAGCGGTTATCAGGCGATGCAGCAATTTCTGAAGGATTGTCCGGAAATGGACGGCGTGGTCTGCGCGACTGATACGATTGCTGTGGGGGCAGCGAAAGCACTTCGCGAGGCAGGACGGCAGATTGGCGTGGATGTGAGCCTGGCAGGTGTGGGGGATAGCTGGGATGAACAGGAGATCGGGCTGTCACTTACAACGGCAAATCTTTACTACCGGAATTGCG
>CADBTO010000043.1 GCA_902797565.1 uncultured Lachnospiraceae bacterium | reverse complement strand
TTGACAGCGCCTGCGGGCAGCTGCGGAATCAAAGCACTGGAGTGTAAGGAGTTCGAAGCGTGATAAGCGCACAAAGGAGTTCTTAAATAATGATATACTATTGTCTTACAGATAAGGGGAAGGTCAGAAAAAGCAACGAGGATTACGTCTTTGCCTCGGATGTCCCCCTGGGGCCGCTGCCGAATCTTTTTTTGGTAGCGGACGGGATGGGCGGGCAGAACGCCGGGGACTTTGCTTCGGAACTTTCGGTGCGGAAGTGCGTGGAGTTTTTGCGCTCCATGCCCGGAGGCAGCGGGGAGGAGAACCGGAAAGAGGCATTGTCTGTTGCGATCTCCCGCGCGAATGAATTAGTACACCGAATCGCCAGGCAGGATCCGGAGAAGAACGGCATGGGCACCACGCTGGTGGCGGGCGTGCTGGATGAGTCCGGGGAGGATCTTCTGGTGGCGAATGTCGGGGACAGCAGGCTCTATGTCTGTCAGGGCGGGATGCTCCGCCAGATAACGCTGGACCATTCCTTTGTGGAGGAAATGGTGCGCAAAGGGCAGCTCACGCGTGAGCAGGCGCGCAACCATATTTTCAAAAACCGGATTACCCGTGCGATCGGCGCGGAACGCACCGTCCGGATCGACTTTTTCCAGGTGGAGCTTTTGCCGGATGCCAGGATCCTCCTCTGCAGCGACGGGCTGACGAATATGGTTCCGGATGAGCGGATCCGGGAATTGATGAATGAGGACCGCAGTGTCAGGGAGATCTCGGAAGCCTTGCTGGCAGAAGCGCTGGAAGCAGGCGGAGTGGATAATATTACCGTCATCATGATTGACATGGGGGCGGATTTTGAAGGGTAAAGGAGTACGTTAATCATGGTTGAGCCAGGTACGTTTCTTGGCAGCAGATATGAGGTTTTGGGGCAGATTGGAACCGGGGGCATGTCGGATGTCTACCGTGCCAGTGACCACGCCCTGAACCGGGATGTTGCGATCAAGGTTTTGAAATCTGAATTTGCCCAGGATGGGGGCTTTGTCGGGAAGTTCCGTACAGAGGCGCAGTCCGCTGCAGCTCTCGAACATCCTAATATTGTCAATATTTATGACGTAGGTTCCCAGGATGGGCTGTACTTTATTGTCATGGAATATGTCGAAGGGATTACCCTGAAGACGTATATCGAACGGAAGGGAAAGCTGGGATACAACGAGGTGCTTTCCATTGCGATCCAGGTGGGACGCGGGATTGAGGCGGCACATGCCAAAGGCATTGTCCACCGGGACATCAAGCCGCAGAACATTATGATCTCCAAAGAGGGCAAGGTCAAAGTCATGGACTTCGGGATTGCCCGGGCGGCGACTTCCAATACGATCAATGCGGATATTATGGGATCCGTGCACTATGTTTCTCCGGAGCAGGCGCGGAATGGTTATGTGACCTACCAGTCAGATATTTATTCGCTCGGAATCGTGATGTATGAAATGTGTACGGCACGGGTTCCGTTTGACGGGGAATCCACCGTGGCGATCGCGATCCAGCACCTCCAGTCGGAGATGGAGCCGCCGACCACCTTTGCGCCGGAACTGCCGGTGTCTGTGGAGAAGATCATCAAGAAATGTACGATGAAAAGCGCGGACCGGCGGTATGCTTCGATGAGCGAGCTGCTGATCGACCTCAAGAAGGCGCTGGTGAATCCGAACGAGGATTTCGTGGTCATCAACGACATCGTGGAAACGGACAAGACCCGTGCGCTTCCGGATGTGGATGTGGCAAGGATGCGGCGCGAGGCGCTGGCGGGGACGCCGGAGGAAACCAAGCCGTACACGCCGCCGCCCGTCCGTCAGCAGGATTTGGAAGAGGATGACGGCCCGGTCAATTCCAAGCTGGATAAAGCCGTGTCCATTATGGGGATTGCGGCGGCCATCGTGATCGTGGTGCTGGTCATCTATCTGGTGGGCAGCTTTATGGGGCTGTTCCGCTTTGGCCCCAGCAGCGGAAGCAGAGGCAGCAGCGGGGAGAGCGGCAGCACGGAAACAACGGAGAAGGAAGACGAGGAAGAGGACGGCGAAGAGGACAAGACTGCGGAGCAGGTGAAGGTGCCGTACCTTCTGGGGAAGACGGAGGATGACCTGGACAAGCTTCTGAAGGATTCCGGGCTGACCGCGCGCAAGTCCGGGGAGGCGTCTTCCGAGTCTTATGCCGAAGGGGAGATCATGCGCCAGAGCCCGGAGGGCGGGGAAATGGTGGATGAGAATACGGTCATTGAGTACACCGTGTCCAGCGGTCCGGCAGAAGAAGAAAAGGATGAGGAAGACAGCGTGCAGATCCCGAATGTCGTTGGCAAGGCGGAGGCGGACGCAATCTCGATCCTGACCGGTGAGGAACTGAAATATACCAAGGATTATGCGTACAGCGATACAGTGCCGCAGGGGCAGGTGATTTCGCAGAATCCGCAGGGTGGAGAGACTTGCAAGAAAGGGGATACCGTGGCACTCGTCATCAGCCAGGGAACCCAGAAGATGAAGGTGCCGAACGTGATCGGGATGACGCGCGCGGCGGCAGAGACGGCGCTCAAGAGTGCCGGGCTGGCGCTGGGGGATGTTTCCGAGGATTATTCCACCAGCAGCAAGGGCGAGGTTATTTACCAGAGCGAAAAGGCGGACAGCTATGTGGAAGGCGGGACGAAGGTCAATGTGACCATCAGCCTGGGCGCGAAGGAGACCACATACAGCTTCAACGAAACGGTGGATCCGATTGATGACGAAACGGAGACCTATGTCGTACTGTATGATGCGAATGGTACACCACTCAAGAGCTGGGTCATTTCGGAAAGCCAGACCCTTTCCGCGTCCGGGATTACGACGAAGACCGGAACGCTCGAATTTTATGATAATGTGGACCGGGATACGGTCTACAGCCAGCAGTCCGTGAATTTCACGTCGAATTAAGTGGCTGCTATGAAGAACCAGAAGAAACAGAAGGGACAGAGCAAGAATAGACAAAGCAGGGATATAGAAGGGCAGCAGCTCTTCCATGGCAGGATTATCAAGGCGCTGGCAGATTTTTATTACGTGGATACGGAAGCCGGGGTGTTTGCCTGCAAGGCGCGGGGGATTTTCCGCAAACGCGGGCAGACGCCGCTGGTGGGTGATTTCGTGGAGATCCGGACAACGCAGGCGCAGGATATTGAAGGCTATGTCGAGAAGATCGCGCCGCGAAAAAATGCCCTGCAGCGGCCGCCGGTGGCCAATGTGGACCAGGCACTGGTGATTTTTGCATTAAAGACGCCGGATCTTTCACACAACCAGCTGACGCGGTTTCTGGTTGCGCTGGAGAAAAGCGGGGTGGAGCCGGTGGTCCTGTTCCAGAAGAGCGACCTGTGCAGCGCGGATTTTGCGAGAAGCTGCCAGGAAGTGTACCAGCCCTGCGGATACAGGAGCCTTGTTGTTTCGGCAAAGGACGGGCAGGGGCTGGAGGAAGTGCGGGCTTTGCTTGCAGGGAAGGTATCTGTTGTGGCGGGACCTTCCGGGGCAGGAAAATCCAGCATCATCAATGCGGTGCTGGGACGCAGCCTGCAGGAAACCGGGGATGTTTCCCGGAAGACCGGAAGGGGAAAGCAGACGACCCGTGCGACGGAGCTGATCGAGCTGCCGGACCTGGCAGGCGAGGATGGGGCGAAGTCCTATATCGTGGATACGCCGGGATTTTTCGCGGTGGATGCGTCTGCGATTGCGGAAGGGGAACTGGCAGGATTGTTTCCTGAGTTTATTAGTGCAGCAGAACAGTGCCGTTTCCAGGACTGTGTCCACTGGAAAGAGCCGGACTGCGGTGTGAAGGAGGCGGTGGCAGCGGGGCGCATCTCG
>CADBTO010000042.1 GCA_902797565.1 uncultured Lachnospiraceae bacterium | reverse complement strand
GGAGTTCTTAATACGGAGTTCTTATATAAGGAGAATAAAATGGGTTGGGAAAAGTTAGTGCGGTTCGTCACACCTTATACGCCGGGGGAGCAGCCGAAAGAGGCGGGGATTGTCAAGCTGAATACGAATGAAAACCCGTATCCGCCCTCGCCGGCGGTGGCAAAGGCGCTGGCGGCGTTTGACGCGGATACGCTCCGACGGTATTCGGATCCGACGGCGCAGGATCTGGTGCGGGCGATTTCGAAAAGCTATGATGTGCCGGAAGATCAGATTTTTGTAGGGGTTGGCTCGGACGATGTACTTGCGATGGCGTTCCAGACCTTTTTTAACGGGGAAGCGCCGGTGCTGTTCCCGGATATCACCTATTCGTTTTATGATGTCTGGGCGGACGCGTTTGGGATTCCATACCGTCAGATTCCGCTGGAGGAGGATTTCTCTGTTGATTGCGGGAAATACATCGGGGCGGAAGCAGGCGGGATCGTTCTTGCGAACCCGAATGCGCCGACGGGCCTTGCGCTTCCGCTGGACGAACTGGAGCGCGTGGTACGCGCGCATCAGGACTGCGTCGTTATTATTGATGAGGCATATGTGGATTTTGGCGGGCAGTCTGCGCTGCCGCTGGCCATGCGCTATGAGAATGTGCTGGTGGTACAGACGACCAGCAAGTCCCGTTCGTTTGCCGGAGGGAGAATCGGCTTCGCGTTTGGAAACAAACAGCTTATCAAATATCTGAATGATTTCAAATTTTCATTTAATTCCTATACGATGGGGTCAGTTTCCATTGCGGCAGGCGCGGCATTGTTTTCTGATGAAGCATATTATCGGGAGACGGCAGAAAAAGTCATCCGTACCCGTGAGGCGGCGAAGGAGCGGCTGGCAGAACTGGGTTTTTCATTCCCGGATTCAAAGACGAATTTTATCTTTGCAAAACATAAAAATGTTCCGGGCGCAGAGTTGTTTGAAAAATTAAAAGAAAGAAAAATATTTGTCCGGCATTTCCAAGGGAAACGGATCTCAGATTACCTGCGGATCACGATCGGGACGGAGGATGAGATGGAACGTCTGTTCGTGGCACTGGGAGAAATATTATAAGCAGGGTGCGCACACAAATCAAATAAGGAGTTTATAAACATGCAAAATATCGTAGCCTGGTTTACACAAAATCTGGGCGAATATATTTCCAGGGAGGCACTGGTCTTCCTGATCTCCCTGATGCCAATCCTGGAATGCAGGGGCGGCCTTCTGGCGGCAAAACTTTTGGATGTGCCGCTGTTGACGGCGATTCCACTCTGCGTGGTGGGGAATATCATCCCGATCCCGTTTATCCTGCTTTTCATCCGGAAGATTCTGGACTGGATGAAGCAGTTCCGTATCTTCCAGGGGTTTGTTGGCTTTGTGGAAGGGCATGCCATGAAGCGGTCCGGGCGGGTGGCGGCATCGGAGTTCTGGGGGCTGACCCTCTTCGTTGGAATCCCGCTGCCGGGAACCGGTGCCTGGACCGGCTCGATTATTGCGGCACTGCTGCAGCTGGATATCAAGAAGGCAGTGGTCTGCGAGCTGGTTGGCGTCGCGATGGCGACAGTGATCATGAGTATTGTATCGTATGGACTGCTGGGACTTTTGTTCTGAATGAGGTCGGGATTATGGACTGGATCGGCATTATTGTGAATATGACGGTGATCTTCGTTGGGCTGTTCCTGTATCTGGGGATTATGCACACGGAGTGGGGCAAAGCACATGAGAAGCAGCATTTTATTGTGATGCTGGTGGCATTGCTGGTGGCATGTGTTGTTGCAGGCGGGCTGCGGATGGTACTGGAAAACGTGGTGCTGCCGAAGCTTGGATAAATAAAGCGTGTGAAAGATGGTGCTGGAAGGCGTAGTGCTGCCGAAGCCTGGATCAATAAATCATGGGAAAAAGTGTGATGCATGCCGGGAGGTGGATTTCGATGGGGAAAGGATCGTATCAGCCAGAGAATAGCGAGAAAGATATCCTGCTGCGGAAATATCGGGATACATTCGCCACGTGCGGCATTGCCGTGATCGTGTTTTCTGTCTGGGATATCGTGAAACTTGTGATTGGCTTGTTTCTCGGAGAGAAAACGCTCGGGAAGATGATCTCCGAGGGGGTGGCGTCTGTGTCAATCCAGGATGCTGAAAGGGAAAAATGGGTAATGTTCATAACCGGTGTCATTATCGTGATAGGCCTGGTGATCCTGGTTGCCATCGTGTTCCTGTTCCATCTGTACATCGGGATGAATGCCTATCGGGCGGGACGTCAGACGGCGGAGAAGAAAAGATGGGCATACCTCGTGCTGGCTGGGCTGGCAATGGTGGGTTCCGGGGCGGTAGTGGTATTTAATATCGTTGTGATGCTGTTTGGCAGGGATCAAACCGGCAGTGTGGGCCTGGCAACCCTGCTCCTGGAAGCCACATGTTTTCTGAATTACGCGAGTCTTCTTTTCCCGGCATTTCAGATCTTCAAATTGGAACGAGGTGCATTATGACGATATGGCAGAAAATCCAGCAGATTGTGGTCGGCATCGTATGGCTGCTGGTCGGCGTACTGCTGCTTGCTTTCGGGAAGGATGCGTATCTGCTGGTAATCGGGATGTACACGCTGGTTCTGGCAGTCTATGGGATCCGGCTGATCTGGTATTATATTACAATGGCACGCCATATGACGGGGGGACGGGGGATCCTGTACCGGGGGCTTCTGGCGCTTGATGCCGGCATCTTTGCGGCCTCGCTTGCATGGGTCCCGCAGTTCTATATCCTGGTCTATCTCACCGGCACGCAGGGGTTTACTGGTATCGTAGACCTTTTGCGTGCGAAAGAGGCGAAAGGGGTTGAGGGGCATTGGAAGCTGAAGGCGTTCCAGGGCGTGATGGAAGTGGTGATCGCCCTGGCATGCCTCATCTTCCTGCGCACGCCGGAGTATGTGGTGGATATTGTGGCCATCGGCTTCGTGTTTTCGGCAATCATGCGGATCATTGGTGCATTCCGCAGGGCAGCGGTCATAACGATTGATTAGGGATAAAGGGGTTTGAAGGCATGCAGGAAGATTTTCATTACTATGCAACATACTGTGCGGCAGTATTGGCAGGATGCAGCCACAAAGAAAGCCTTGCAATCTGTTATAGTGCCCAGCTGGTGGATCACTGTTCGCGGACGTTTCTGAAAAAAGTAGGTGGCCCGGACCAGGCTGTCACCACCCAGCTTCAGCTGGAACTGATGGACGCGCGCACGGACCGGCTGGGGCTCTGTGATATCACAAGGATCTGGTCTTCCTTCCATTTTCTTCCCCGCGACCTTTATGCGGAAATCGGGAAAGGCTCGAAGAATTATAAGGACAAATACCGGCTGATTTGCGGGCCGAACGGGGATCTTCTGGTGGATACGGTGAGGCTTGCAAAAGGAAGGGGTGCACAGGCGGCGGGTGTTGCCATGCACGTTCTGGCAGACACCTGGGCGCATACATATTTTGCCGGGACGCCGTCCCTCGTGATCAACAATACGGATTACCATTTTTTTGAATTATTTGAACGGGGCGGAGGAAATTTCGAGCGGAAGCGGATCGCGTTCTCGCACAACCCTTCTGCGGCGGAGGATCCGGAGAACGGCGTCTATGTGGGCAGCATATACCAGTCATCGGAGAATTCGATTATGAACCTGGGGCACGGGCGGGCGGGGCATCTGCCGGATTACAGCTTTATCCGGTATGTATACCAGCCAGCCTGGGGAGGCTATCGGGAAATTGTCAAAGACAACCCAATGGACTACATGAAGGCGTTTGCACAGATGGTTTATGCGCTCCGGTATCTCCGTATGGGCTCTGGAACATTCGAAAAAGGGGCCTATGCCACCAAGGCGGTGAAACCGCACCTGGCCCGGATCCGGGGGATCATCACGAAACGGCAGGTTGACGCGTCGGCGGACTGGAAGGCATTCGGGGAGAGCCTGACGGGAGAGAATATCCCGGACTTTGACAGGGATGCGTTTGTGGCAGCGTATCAGAACGCTGGAAAAGAAGAGAAAAAGAAGACGTTTTTGGGGCGTTTCTTTGAAGCGGCGGTGAGGCAGAAGGAAATGGTCGCTTCCCGGATCGCGGAATCAGGGAACCGGCTGGCGGGTG
>CADBTO010000041.1 GCA_902797565.1 uncultured Lachnospiraceae bacterium | reverse complement strand
TGGTACGGGAAATACGAACGCATTCATCGTGGCGGACATCGTGCTGAAAGAATCCGCAGACGCAGAGACTGGTGCAACGAAGCATGTTGTACTGAAGGAAAACTCCAATGTGATCGCAGCAGATCAAAAGAATGGTATAGAAGGCTTTTCTGCCGAAAATGGTACCGGCCTGCTGCCATACCAAGGCTGGAATAAAGCAATGGTGAAGCCCGGCGGATATGATGGCGGGATCTTTGCTGGCTGGAACGACGGGAATACGGACGTGGCATACGTCTGGGGCGTGGCGGCGTATGGCCAGAGTGCGAGCAAGTACAATCTGAACGCGCAGGGGCAGCTTGTGTTCACAGCGGATTATGTGCCGATTGACGATGTGATCCGGATGAGCGTTGGGACATCCGATGAGATGGACACGAAGCCTTCGGATTATGCGGCAAAGTATACACGTTATGAAAAGAAGACAACGACCGGTTCAGCAGAAGGCGCGAAGACCTACCGCTGGAGCAAGGTCAGGATGGGCCTGAACAACGCGAACAAGGGTGCAGGGAACAAGTTCCTGGCATACCGGACGAATGATGATGGAACTGCGGCGGCATCTCCCACGACTTCGGACAAGAGCTTCTTCCTGGGCAGCGGGCATGACATCGATGGATGGGAAGGCTATGCGGTTTCGTTTGAAAAGCTTGATACAGCGATGGCAGATGGTGACAAGCATGAAGTTGCGGGCTATCGTATCCTGCCGAAGGCGTATGATGTGACGGATTCGGAGCTGAGATCATCCCTGTCCTTTGAAGGCGGACAGCTGACGGCTGCAGAGGCAGATGCGAAATTCTGGGGCTGGGCTGGAACGGGGGAAGGCAATCTGACAGCAGAACAGGGCGTCGGCATCGAGATCCCTGCATATATGTTCGAGGATATGGAGTATACGGAGGAGAATGTTGCCCAGAGCGGCAAGCCCATCGTAAACCTCAAGGCTATGACGAACGGCGTGCAGTGGGATACCCGGGGCTGGAAAAAGAACGTGGATGGAAATGATAGCGAAGCAGTTGCAGATTATTATGTGGAGTACATTGAGGATTCCACCACTGTGACGCTGGATGCCTTTGACCCGTGGCGCGTTGTGGGCACGACAAAAGATAAAGTGGAAGGGACAACCACGATCGGAAAAGTCGTCCAGGGCAGCGGGATCAAGAGCGTGCGCTATGTGGTGCTGAACGGAAGCGCGAACAACGAGATCGGGCTGGCGAGCGACCTGTTCAAAGAGAACAGCGGCGTGTCGGGGATCGTAGAGGTTCCGGCAGAGCAGATCGGGGACGTGATCAAGATCAATATGGGCGAGTTCGCAGCGGACGCGGGCGCGTACAAGCGTGTCTGTGTGGAAGTGGTGGACAAGGCAGAAGGCGATGGCGGCGAGAAAGACGAGCTGGGCAATGTGACCTATTATACCAGCGTTCCGTTCAAGAAGAAAGCCTTTGCAGTGGATAACACGAGCGGGGAGGATGCCTATACCTGGACGCTTGGCGAAGTGGAAGTGACAAACAAGAAGGACATCGTGCAGACACTTCCGGCAACGGTCCAGACCGCTGGAAAAGACGCTGGGAGCCTGACCAGGAAAGACCAGATCACGAGTGTGACGATCAAGGCAGAAAACGGGGATCCGATTGTCGTCTCCAAGGATGACTATGCGATTGAGGATGAGGGTGATGGTTATAAATTCCGTCTCCTTCGCAGTGCGATTGCGGATCTGGGCGTTGGCGAATATGATGTGAACATCTTCTATAAGGACAAGGTGCTGAACAAGAACGGTAAAGGACAGGACTGCCGCCTGGTTGGGAAGATGCATATCACGGGCGGGAAACTGGATCTTTCAGATGCAGATGACCGGAAGACACTGTTCTCATTGCTTGACAAGCCTGCGGAATCCGCAACGAAATTTACTTATGAAGCAGGAAAGATGCGTACCGTGTCTGTGAAGGTCAAAGACCGTTTCCTGGCAAGCACGGCGCAGACGCCGTACCTGACCCTGGCATACAGCGCGGAGGATTTCGCGACTGTGTCCGAGCTGAAAGCTGCACTTGGTAAGACTGCATATGACAACAACGGTGTGGCAGACGCGGTTGGTGCACTGAAGGTGTATGTCCTGGAAGTCCCGCAGCTGAATGATTATGAGCTGGAAAACTACAAGGGTGATGACGATGCGGCGACCGTGCTCGAAGGGGTGACGATGACCGTTTCCAAGGCAACGCTGGATCGGGCAAACGGAACGGCAGCATTTGACGCGGCAAAGGAAGACCTTCTGAAGGTGGATGAGCATGTTGTGGCAGAGGCAGCGGACGGGAAAGCGATCAGGTATACGGATGGTATGTCCTTCGCGAACCTTGTATCAGCAAATCCTGCGGCACTTGCGGATGCAGCTGGTGATTCGGCAGTTTCAGTACGCTTCATGAAAGTCGGCGGAAACCGCGAGATGCTTGCAGCGCCCACGGCTCCGGAAGGGAATGAGAAGGCAGTCTGGGAAGTGTATGTAACCGGGCTTCCTGCAAACCTGAAGAACTATGAGATCAAGAACCTGAGCGATGGCGAGGACTACAGCTGGCCGCTCGGCGTAATCACGCTGGACCGCAATGCTTCGGACAAGCCGGAAGAAAAGACGGCGCTGGATGCATCCAAGTCTGAGGACAACAAGTCGCTTGGTGCATTGGTGAAGAGTGCGGTAGAAATTCCTGCAACGGTGACAGCAAAGGCTGGCGAAGCGGTCAAGGTGGATGTCACGAAGGGCGAGAAATGGGCAGATGTGTTCGAGGATGCGGCTGCAGCGCCGGAAGGGACGTTCAAACTGGCGTTCCGGAAAAAGGTGGAAGGAACGGTATCCAGCTGGAAGACGGCAGAGCAGATCCAGGCAGATCCGGAAGCAATCGGATCGTATGAGATCGGCGTTTATGGCTTCCAGGCAGCGGAAGGCAAGGACAGCGCGTTCAAGGCATACACGGTGAAGAATGACACGATCGAGAACGCAGTTGCTCTGGGCTCCACGCTTGAAGTGGTGGGGACTCCGCTGGACAAGAGCAATTTCACGAATATCTTTGACGTAAGCCGCAAGGTACTGAACGTTGTGGCAAAGGACAAGAAGACTGCAGGAGACGTGTTCACCGTAGCAGCAAAGGACGCGTACAAGGACAAGGTTTCAAAGGTGGAGCTGAGCCTGAAGAAGGGCGATGCGGCTGCAACAGCGTTTGATACGGCAGGCGAATACAAGGTTTATGCGACTGTAACACCCGTATCTGGCGTAACGGCGCTTGGTTCCTATACCGTACCGGCAGAAGCAATCGAGATCGGCACCGTAACGGTTACGGAGGAGGAAGTCCTGAAGGACAGCGCGGACAGCAACATCGAACAGGGCACGAAGAAGACGGAAGACATCAAGGACGCGGACACGAAGGC
>CADBTO010000040.1 GCA_902797565.1 uncultured Lachnospiraceae bacterium | reverse complement strand
GGGGGGCGCCCGGCTTTGCCGGGAATTTTCACTGCGCACCCCGTCGCATAAAAATGAAAAACGGGCAAAAACACACCCGTTTTTGCCCCAAAACCGCACGGCGGCTCATTCCTCTTTGAAAAGTCGTGACATATGATACAAAAATGCCGCTGTCAACCCCCAGATCACTTCCCCATCCACTTCATAAAAATAATAGATTTTCCGGGACCGGAAGAACGGATACGCCCTGCCCCCTTTCACAAGATGGAAGGGGAAATCATCGTCCGGGCAGGTGACTGTACTGGCACCATAAGCCTTTGGTTCATTCTCCAGGAAATACGAAAACGGAACCGTAAAAAGCCGCTCTACCTCATCCTTTTGGAATGAATACGCGCCCCGCAGAATCCCCAGATAAGCATACACCCGGTCTCCTGCCCCGCGTGAGAGGATATGCAGGGGACAAAGCAGCTCAATCCCAGAGGCATCCATCAGCAGCTCCTCCGCACTCTCGCGGACGGCCGCCTGTTCCGGCAGTTCCCCCGGCAGAAGATGCCCGCCGGGAAAAGACACCTCCCCGCCCTGGGAAATGCGATTGCTGCGAACTTCAAACAGAATCGAAACCGCTCCTGCCTGTTCAACCAGTGGAACCAGCACCGCCGCCTCCCGCATAGGAACTTCCTGCCCCGGTTCGGAGAAAGCGCTGCGCCCCCGCGCAATCTGTATAATTTTTGTTAAGTCCATATTGAAAATCCGCCTTGAAGTCCCATATCTCTTGCGCACCTTCGTATTGATATTCCGCATCTCAAGCCGCGTATCTTCATCTTGAAGTCCCGCATCCCTAGCCGCGTACCTTCGCCTTGAAGTCCCGCATCGCTTCCCGCTTCATATCCTTTTTCGCAATATCTGCACGCTTGTCATAATTTTTCTTTCCTTTGGCGAGCCCGATCAAAACTTTCACCAGGCTGCCGGAAAAATAAACCTTCACCGGCACGATTGTATAACCTGTTTCTTTTAATTTTTGCGCCAGCCTTCGGATCTGTGGCTTGTGGAGCAGGAGTTTTCGCGGACGCAGGGGATCCTTGTTCATGATGTTCCCCATCTCATACGGCGGAATATGCATCTGCAGGATAAACGCCTCGCCTTTTTCAATCCGGATATAAGATTCCTTAATCGAACATTTCCCATTCCGCAGGGACTTCACCTCCGTTCCTGCCAGCGCAATCCCTGCTTCAAATGTCTCTTCCAGAAAATAATCATGGAAGACCTTTTTGTTATTTGCGATGAGCCTGCCGCCCCCGTCATTTTTTCCCTTGCTTTTTCCCATGCTTTTTTTCCCGATCCTTTTTCTTTTTCTTCTTTTTCTCCGGTTTTTCGAGCAAATATCCCGATTTTTTGGAAGACTTTTCCGTCTTTCCCTTGATCGGATATGAAGAAGAACTTCCTTTTGCCCACCCTCTTCCAGCCAGGACAAAATCAATGTTGGATGTTTCCAGATCAACCCGGGCTACAAGGACCGAAACAGCATCTCCCAAATGGTAGGTCCTGCCGCTGCGCTCTCCCACAACCACATAATCCGCTTCATCGAAATTGTAATGGTCATCCATCATATCCCGGAACGGAACCATCCCTTCCACCGTATTCGGCAATGCCACATAAATCCCCCAGGAAGTGAGGCCGGATACCCGGCCGGAAAACTCCTGTCCCAGGAATTGTTCCATATAAAGCGCTTTCTTGATCTTTACGACCTCCCGTTCCGCTTCATCTGCACGCCGTTCCAGATCGGAACAGCTTTTCGCAACTCCCGGGAGCAGTTTTTCATAATGCGCCCTGCGCTTTTTAGTCAGCTTCCTTAATTTCTTATTTGTGATCAATCCTTCTTTCAAAATCCGATGGATCTGCAAATCCGGATAACGCCGGATCGGAGAAGTAAAATGGCAATAAAACGGTGCCGCCAGACCGAAATGCGATGTTTCCTCTGTCCCATACGCTGCACGCTGCATAGACCGGAGTACCAGAACCTGGATTAACGATTCTTCCGGTTCTCCTTCAGATTGCCAAACAAGTTGTTGGAGATATTTTGGCTCCATTTTATTTATATCTCCATTTAATGTATATCCCAGACGCCCTGCCAGGCTCTTCAGCGATGCAAGCCGGTCCGCATCCGGATTCCCGTGGATGCGGTATACGAACGGCAGTCCTGCATCAAAGGCAGCATGTGCCACGGTCTCATTGGCACAAAGCATGAAACTCTCGATCATGCGCTGGGACTTTCCCCGTTCGTATGGGTGGATATCCACAGGCACGCCCGTTTCATCCAATTTGATAACAGATTCCGGAAATTCGAAATCTATTGCACCTCGTTTCCGTCTCCGTTTCTCCAAAAGTTCTGAAATGATCTCACACTTGACCAGCATGGGCACAATCGACTCCAGCTGTGGATCCAGTGCAAGCTCCCCATCCGGATGTTCCAGAATTTCGTTCACCGCATCATAGGTCATCCTGCGGTCACTGCGAATCACGGACTCCACCAGCTCAAACCCCACGGGCCTTGCCTTCTTATCCAAAGTCACCAGGCAGGACAATGCCAGGCGGTCTTCCCCAGGGTTCAAAGAACAGATCTCATTACAGAGGATCTGGGGCAGCATCGGGATCACGGTTCCCGTCAGATAGACGCTGTTCCCCCGCCGCCTCGCCTCCTGATCCAAAGCGCTGCCTTCCCGGACATAATGGGACACATCTGCAATATGCACCCCAAGCACATAGTCCTCTCCTTTTTTCCGAAGCGAAATCGCATCATCCAGATCTTTTGAATCCGCCCCGTCAATCGTAATGGTCAGCTCCTCCCGCAGATCCACCCTGCCCCTGCGATACCAGCCATTGACAGGTTTTGCCACTTTCCGCGCTTCTTCCTGCACCTCTTCCGGAAACTTGTCCGGGATCTTCTTCGCATAAACAACCGAAAGGATATCCACCCCGGGATCATCCTTGTGCCCCAGGATTGCAGCGATCTCTCCCTCCGGCTTCCGGTTCATGCTGCCATAGAACGTGAGCCGGCAGACCACCTTGTGCCCGGTGACGGCACCCATCGACTTTTCACGGGGAATATAGATATCGTGCACCAGCTTCCGGTCATCCGGTATCACAAACCCATAACTCCCGTCTTTTTCGTACACGCCCACCACCGTATCATATGCATGGGCCAGTATTTCCGTGACGAGCGCCTCCTGCCTACCCCTTCCATCGAATCCAAGCGGCTTGATCCGGACTTCATCCCCATGGAACGCATAGCCTGTATTTTCTTCCGATACAAAAAAATCTGACTCATATCCCTCTACGGACACAAAACCGAACCCCTTCGCGTTCCCAAAAAATTTTCCTGTTAAATATTCACTCGACATATCCTAAAAAAGGGGACATCCCAAACAGACGTCCCCGAATCTCCTTTATTTGTTAAAAACACCCAGATTCAATACTGCAGAAAGTATAAAGAACAACACCACCAGTATCGTGGTAACACGAATCAGAAGCCCCTCTCTGGTACGCCCCTTGTTCCGGCTCCAATAACTGTCTGCCGCCACCTGCTGGCCACTCAGGGAACCAAGTCCCGCATTTTTCCCTTCCTGGGACAATATAATCACGGTCAGTGCCACACAAATCAGAATGAACACCACCATCAATACAGTCTTCAGAATTGCCACTTTGAATCAGACCACCTTTCACACAAAATCTTGTTCTACTTTATCATATATGAAAACCAAAAGCAAGTGTTTTTTTCTGTATTCCATACATATTCTTGTATAAAATCAAAAACAATACCTGCATTCCGCTTTCTTTTCGATAGAAAAAATGTTATATTGATGCTGAAAAACAAATCACACCAAAACATCTCATAAGGAAATAACATGAAACAGACGAACGTGCAAAAGAAAAGCTTTCGGGATAATGCGACCACACTGCAGCATATCCAGCCCTCCGCCTTTGCCTGCCAGATCCTGGAACAGGACCGCGCGGCATTTTCCGGAGCCCGGGGGGCCGAATTTACCTTATCCACATTCCTGAACCAGCTGCTCCTCAATGATTATCATTATGGAAAAAACAGGGACGGCGATTATTTCCCGGGAAACATAGACTGGGAGATCCAGCAGCTTGAAGAAACAGCGCAGCAGGACGCATTGCTCCGTTCCTTCAAAGAACGGGCAGACTTCTACCGGAAACATCTGGGTGTCCGCCGCTCCTCGGATCCCCTCGCTCCCCAGACTGCGCCAAAACATTTCCGTCTGAACAAAAAGGTTGTGGCAGAGCTGTTTGAACAGGAACTGTCAAACCTCCCCTATACAAACGAAGTCTTTGACGGCCAGCGCGGACTCTATATCAAAACCGTCCTCGAAGAATACGCGAAGCGGCCCCCTCTGGAGCGTGAAACCATCTATTTCTACAAACAGATCTGTGCACTCCGTGACGCGCTTCCGCAACCCCTGGAGCTTTCCCTCCGTGATGG
Source organism: uncultured Lachnospiraceae bacterium (assembly GCA_902797565.1). GTDB lineage: Bacteria > Bacillota > Clostridia > Lachnospirales > Lachnospiraceae > Weimeria. The sequence continues at coordinate 1,273 of CADBTO010000040.1, read as the reverse complement.
ACGGATCCTGTTCCTGCGGCCCTATGCAATTGAAACCGATCCGCAGCGCCAGTTCCATTACCTGATCGGAAAGGCCCTGCCTGCCGGATCAGACGACACCCCGCAAAACTGGATCATTTCTTCCTTCCGTATTGCAGACATCGAGCACGTCCGCATCCATTACAAGCGCACCCGGCAGCTTTCCTTCGCAGAGCGAAACGAGATTGCAAAAAAGCTTCAGGAATCCGGCGTTGCTTTTGTGGACGATCCGGCAGAAGACATTGCCGTGGAACTGACAAAGCTGGGAGAATACCTCTTCCATACCTGCCTTCCCCTGCGCCCGCAGCTGCAGGATGACGCGGATGCCCGGCCGGAAGCCTCCAAAACCGACAGCCGCGTCTACTGCTTCCACTGCACGCTCCGGCAGGCCGAAGCATACTTCTTCCCCTTCGGGAGCGAGGCACGCATCCTCTCTCCCCGGAAGCTGCAGGAGCGCCTCAAAGAACGTTATCTGGCGGCCGCGGCGCAGTATTCGCAGGACACGCAGGACACGCGGGACACCAGCAGTCCGGATGCCGGGCGACTGCCAGATATGAACCAGTAGCCCGGATGCCGGGCGACTGCCAGATATGAACCAGCTGCCCGGATGCCGGGTAATCGCCAGGATTGGCCAGCAGGCGGGCAAGTGTCCTACTGTCCTGTGGAGCCAAATCCCCCGCTGCCCCGCTCCGTTTCATCCAGCTCCTCGCAGCATTCTATGCGCACCTTCGGACAGGGCAGCAGAACCATCTGGGCAATCCGCTGCCCCGGCTCAACCGTCCGCTCTTCCCCGCTGTCATTATGCAGCGGGACTTTGACCTCGCCCCGGTAATCCGAATCGATGACTCCCACGCAGTTCGCCGGGCGCAGCCCCTCCTTCGTGGACAGCCCGCTCCGTGCGAACACCGCAGCGAAATACCCCTCCGGGACTGCCATCGCAAAGCCGCAGGGGATGAGGCGGGTCTCCCCTGCCGGAAGATGCAGCGCCTCTGGCAGCGCTGCGCATAAGTCAAACCCCGCCGCCCCGCTGCTCGCCTGTGCGGGCAGGGACGCGAGAGGGGTGAGTTGTTTTACTTTCAATAACATTTCATCCATAAGCCATTTTTTCCAGTCCCGGCCAGCTATTTCTTTTCCACCAACTCCCGCACCGTTGGAAGCGGGTTCATGTCCTGATTTCCAAAACCGATCTTCCCTTCCCCCTTCTCATTTTTATCCAGCAGCTTCATATAAGCAATCTGATCCTCCGCCGGTTTTT
>CADBTO010000039.1 GCA_902797565.1 uncultured Lachnospiraceae bacterium | reverse complement strand
GGGTGTGCCTGTCATGCCCATCAGCGCGCTCAAAGGGGACGGCACCCAGGAAGCCGCAGACAAAGCCGTGGAACTTGCAAAACATGCTGCTGTCACGATCCCGAAACACGTCTTTTCTGGAAGCGTGGAGCATGCGTTCGCCCATATTGAGGAACTTTGCCTGCACGATATCGAAGAACGTTACCAGCGTTTCTATGCACTGAAACTCTTCGAACGGGATGAAAAGATCCAGAAAAAACTTGACATCTCCCATGAAAACATCCAACATATCGAAGGGGATATCACCGCATGTGAAAAAGAGATGGATGATGATGCCGAAAGTATTATTACTGCAGAACGCTATGCGTACATCAGTACGATTATTGGCAAGGCAATCAAAAAGTCCCCACGAAAAGAAACCATTTCAGACAAGATTGACCGCATTGTGACAAACCGGATTCTGGCTCTTCCGATTTTCGCCGCTGTGATGTGGCTGGTGTATTTCGTATCCGTCCAGACCGTGGGCGGCTGGGCGACAGACTGGGCCAATGACCAGCTGCTTGGGGACGACGGCTGGAACTTCCTTGGCATAGACGGCCTGTTCATTCCCGGCCTTCATGCGGCAGTCGGCTCCCTTCTGGAAGCCATCAACTGCGCAGACTGGCTTTCCGGGCTGATCAATGACGGGATCGTTGCCGGCGTAGGTGCCGTGCTTGGTTTTGTGCCGCAGATCCTGATCCTGTTCCTCTTCCTTGCGTTCCTGGAAGGCTGCGGCTATATGGCGCGTGTGGCATTCATCATGGATCGGATTTTCAGGAAATTTGGATTATCCGGAAAATCGTTTATCCCGATGCTGATCGGTTCCGGCTGCGGCGTACCTGCGATTATGGCATCCCGTACCATTGAAAGCGAACGCGACCGTCGGATGACCATTATGACAACCACTTTCGTGCCCTGCTCCGCAAAGCTTCCGATTATTGCGTTGGTTGCAGGTGCATTCTTCCATAATAATGGAACCGTTGCTTTTTCTGCATACCTGATCGGCGTGGCCGCCATCATCTGCTCCGGGATTATCCTGAAGAAAACCCGGCCGTTCCAGGGAGATCCTGCTCCTTTCGTGATGGAGCTGCCTGCGTACCATATGCCTACGATCGGCAGTATCCTCCGTTCAATGTGGGAACGCGGCTGGTCGTTTATCAAGAAAGCCGGAACGATCATTCTTCTTTCAACGATCGTTCTGTGGTTTTTGATGAGCTTTGGAACGGTGGACGGACAGTTCCGTATGCTGGAAGCAGTGGAGATTGACCATTCCATCCTGGCTGCAATCGGACGCGTCATCGGCTTCATCTTTGCACCGCTGGGCTTCAATACCTGGCAGCTTTCCGTAGCTGCTGTCACAGGCCTGATCGCAAAGGAGAACGTGGTTGCAACCGTCGGTATGACTTATGGATTTGAAGAAGTGGCGGAAGACGGCGCAGAATACTGGCAGATGCTTGCTGCATCCATTCCAGCCGTTGCCGGTTATGCCTATCTGGTATTCAACCTGCTCTGCGCTCCCTGCTTTGCCGCAATGGGCGCAATCAAACGTGAAATGAACAACACAAAATGGTTCTGGTTCGCGATTGGCTACCAATGCCTGCTGGCATACTGTGTTTCCCTGGTGATTTACCAGATCGGCGGACTGTTTACAGGCGCTGTGGGCTTCAATTTCTTTACCATCGTTGCCGTTGCACTGGTCGGCGTCTTCGGCTGGCTCCTGTTTCGGAAGGCACCGGCAGACGAAGGCGTGCTGGCATACCAGGAAGCCTGACGCTGCAGCGTCATCTATTTAGAAAGGAGATTCTGCGATGGGTACCGTCATTGTTTTGATTTGCCTGGGCGCTGGCGTGGCGGCGGCAATCCGTTCGATCTGGAAAGACCGCAAAAACGGCAGGCACTGCAGCGGTTGTTCCGGCTGTTCCGGCTGTTCCAGTGGCTCCAGCAGTTCTGAAGGCACTGGCGCCCCTGAGCATTCTGGCTGCTCCGGCGGATCCTGCTGCCACTGCGGCACGTCATAACGCATTGGACACACCCTCGGCTGATTTGCCGGGGGTTTTCCCATGCGGCTGAAAATGCACTGAGGGATATGCCCATGCAACCGCTGGCCGCCAGATTGCTGAATGCTCGATCACTGAATGCTTCGTCGCTGAGTGCCCGGTTGCCGGATGCTCCGTCTCTTGCCCCCTCAAAATGAACAATTGACAAAAAATGGAACATCTGTTAGAATGAAAGCTTGAGATAGATCAAGGAGAGGAGCAGCGTTTTATGTCGACACCAGCCACATCGGAAGCCTATACGAATATCGGCAGGGATCCCTTTTATATTGAAAACGGGATCTATTATATAAACGCAACGCTTTCCGCAGCCGGGGAACAGCCTTCGATGGCACTGCCGGAGAAACTGGAAACGCCGGTGCAGATCCAGGTTGCCGGTGCACTTGCCACGGCACGCCTGCGCTGGGAAGAGAATCCGCCGGACGAAATCATCTGCAACGGAGAGAGCTATACAGAAGAAAACCACGTCTTCAACGTACCGGTACTTACGACCGACCATCCCTATTGTATTATCTTAAAACGAAACCAGACAGAATCTGAATACAAGCTTTCCTTCGATGCGGCGACCATATCGGACACCGCTGAGCCACTGGACGAATCCCTGTACTCTGTAACGCCATACTATGTCGGTGCTGTGGCTGGAGCTGGCGCAATGTTTCTGATCCTGCTGGTATTCATTGTACTCCTCATCCGAAAACACGGAAAATGCCCGAAAGGAAGAAATCATGGAAGAGAAAAGGATTCAGCTGGCACCGAATGAGAATTATATACCGACCGGACTTCCCGGCGGTTTTTTCATCTACAATGCAGAAGGTGAAGAAGAAATTTATTACGCAGAGCAGAATGTGATTGAGCTGTTCGGCTGCAAAACCATCGAAGAATTCCGGGAGTATACCGGAAACAGCTTTCAGGGAATGGTACATCCGGAGGATCGTGAACGGATTTCCAATGACATCCAGGCACAGACCTTTGCCAGCGAAAAACGCCATGATTACGTCCGGTACCGTATTCTGACAAAACAGGGCGAAACCCGGTATATCGAAGACTTCGGGCACCTGCTCCACGGCGCGGACGGGACGAAATACTTCTATGTCTATATTGTGGACGTGGATAAAGACGAGTTCTACAACAAGAGCCGAAACAGCTTCGCGGAGACCCAGATTTTTTCGATGAACCAGAATTCCGACCGTCTGACCGGGCTTCTGAATATGTCCACGTTCTATGATGTGGCCACAGAAATGGCGTTTCCCGGCAACCCGGAAGACACCTATACCTTCATCCATTTTGACATCGTCAATTTTAAGATGATCAACGAAAACTATGGCTTCCAGCGGGGAGACGACCTGCTCTGCCGGATGTCGTATACCCTGCGCAAGATCTTCAACAACAGCCGGATCTCGCGGTTTTCAAACGACCACTTCGTCGTCTGTACAAGCGCAGACGATGTGATCGAACGCGTGCAGAACGTACATGATACGATGAAAAATATCCTGGATGGCATCAACGTGGAAATCAAAGCCGGTATCTATGAACTGGAAGAATCATGTACGGAAGTTGGAATTGCCTGCGACCATGCGCGGCTTGCATGCAATACTGTGAAGAAGCGCTATGACGTGGTATACAGTGTCTATGATGTGGATCTCTACAAACGGCTCCGGCTGCAGCAATTCGTCGTTGATACCGTGGATATTGCATGCGAAAAACAGTTTGTCAAAGTCTTCTACCAGCCGGTCATCCGCGTGGAAACAGGAAAAATCTGCGGATACGAAGCGCTTGCCCGTTGGATCGACCCCAAAATGGGCTTCCTGTCCCCGGCGGACTTCATCACGACGCTCGAAGAATTCCGGCTGATCCACAAGATCGACTGCCATATTATCCAGAAAGTCTGTGAGGATATTTCCACCTATCTGGAAATGGGAGAGCCTGTTGTTCCGGTTTCCATCAACCTGTCCCGGCTGGATTTCGAATTGTGCGACATCTTCGAGATCACAGAGCGATACCGGAGGCTGTATGGCGTGCCGCGCCATATGCTCGATATTGAGATCACCGAAAGCGCACTGAACGAAAATTCCGACCATCTGCGCCAGGAAGTGGAACGCTTCCGGAAAGCCGGCTACCAGATCTGGATCGACGATTTCGGCAGCGGCTATTCTTCTCTGAACAACCTGATGGAATACAATTTCGACGTACTCAAGCTGGATCTGCAGTTCCTGCGGACTTATGACAAGTATCCGGAGCGGACCGGAGAACTGATCAAAAACATCATGAGCAGCGCGATCCAGATGGGCGTTTCCCCGCTGCAGGAAGGCGTGGAAACCGCGCAGCATTTTGAATTTTTGAAGTCCATCGGCTGTGTCTGCGCACAGGGCTATTACTTTGCAAAGCCTATGGCGATTGCGGAATCACGGCAGTTTACAAAAGAAAAAGGGATGCTTTGGGAATGAGATTTGCGGCCCCCGTTACATAAAGAGAAAAGGGATGGCAAAATGCCATCCCTTTTCTTTATGCGAGCAGGGAGATTTTTCGCTCCCTGCCCGATTCAAAAATAAATTATTCTACGATCGTAGCAACCCTGCCGGATCCAACTGTACGGCCACCCTCACGGATAGCGAATGTAAGACCCTGCTCCATAGCAACCGGGTGGATCAGCTCAATGGTCATCTCCACGTTGTCGCCAGGCATGCACATCTCTGTACCATCAGGAAGGTTGCAGACACCTGTCACGTCCGTTGTACGGAAATAGAACTGCGGACGATAGTTATTGAAGAACGGTGTATGACGGCCACCCTCGTCCTTGGTCAGAACGTAAACCTGCGCTGTAAACTTCTTGTGGCAGGTCACGGAACCAGGAACTGCAAGCACCTGTCCACGCTCGATCTCGTCACGGTCTACACCACGAAGC
>CADBTO010000038.1 GCA_902797565.1 uncultured Lachnospiraceae bacterium | reverse complement strand
TGTGGATGCCTGGAATGAGATTACCTTCCTGGAGAAGTCCGGCGACCGGATCCGGGTTGAGGATTTTGACCACGGAATTTATGAAAACCGTTTGGAATTTGTTGCACCGGAGCACGCGATTATCGTGCTGTGCGCGGAGCAGCGTGAAGGATGAAAACCATGAAAATTATAGATATTCTGAACCAGGATCGCGTCACGATTTCGATGGAGGTCTTTCCGCCGAAAACAGATGCGGCATTTGAAAGCGTGGCGGAGGCAGTGCGGGAGATCACGAGGCTTGCTCCAAGCTATATCAGCTGTACATACGGGGCGGGGGGCGGTACGTCCGCGCATACGCTGGGGATTTCCCGTGAGATTAAGGAAGCGGGGATTCCGGCGCTGTCCCACCTGACCTGCATCAGTTCCAACCGTGCCACGATCGAGGGGCAGATCCATGCGTTGAAAGAAGCGGGAATTGAGAACATTCTGGCACTGCGGGGGGACATTCCGCGGGACATGGAGTTTCCGGGGGACGCCAGTTTTGTCCATGCCACGGACCTGATCCAGGCGATCCGGGAGATTTATCCGGAGGCCTGCATCGGAGGCGCCTGCTATCCGGAGAAGCATCCGGAGGCTGCGAGCAAGGATGAAGATATCCGGATGCTGAAGGCGAAGGTGGATGCCGGCTGCCAGTTTTTGACAACGCAGATGTTTTTTGATAATTCGGTCTTCTATAATTATCTCTATCGTTTGCGGGAAGCGGGCGTACTGGTTCCGGTTACGGCGGGGATTATGCCGGTGACAAGCCGGGTGATGATGCAGCGTTCGGTAGAATTGTCCGGCTGTATTATTCCGCCCAGATTCAAGGCGATGGTGGATATGTTCGGGGACGATCCGGCTGCGATGAAGCAGGCAGGCATCATCTACGCGTCGGAGCAGATCATAGATCTGATCGCGAATGGGATCAAACATATCCATGTGTATACGATGAACAAGCCGGGAGTGGCACGCGCGATCCTGGAGAACCTGGGGACGATTTTCAAACGGGAAGCGGCAAAGGAGAGCGTCCATGACGAAGGACATTGACGGATATCAGGTGAAAGTACAGATCGACGGGGGAGAGGATGCGGCCGGCAAAGAGGATGTGGTCATTCTCCAGGGCTGGGGCACAACGCTCCAGGTCTATGCGCAGATCGCCCAGCTTCTGGCAGCGAGCGGGAAATACCGGGTGGTGCGCTTCAATTTTCCGGGCTTCGGGGATTCGGATGAACCGAAAGAGCGTTGGGCGCCCGGTGATTTCGCGGACTGGTTTGTGAAATTCATGCAGGAGATGGGCATTAAAAAAACCACCCTCATGGGACACTCATACGGTGGGCGGGTCATTATCCATCTGGCATCACGGGATCCAAAAACCTTACCGTTTTCGATCAATCGGATTGTCCTGGTGGACGCTGCAGGCGTCATGCCGGTGCGGACGAAGCAGCAGGAGGCAAAGACACGGCGGTACAAGCGGCTGCGCGCGCTCTTTGCAAATCCTGTGATGTATGCCCTGTTTCGGGCGCCGATCGACGAATGGCGCAGCAAGCAGGGGTCTGCGGATTACCGGGCGGCAAGCCCGCGGATGCGCGAATGCCTCGTGGCGGCGGTCAATGAGGATCTGCAGGAGAAGATGCCGAAGATCAGGCAGGATACGCTGCTGGTCTGGGGCGACCGGGACACGGCAACACCGCTTTCGGACGGGCAGAAGATGGAAGCACTGATTCCGGGGAGCGGGCTGGCGGTGATCAAAAATGCAGGCCATTTCTCGTTTCTGGATCAGCCGGTGGTATTCCAGAATATTATGAAGGCGTATTTTGAGCTTTAGGGTGTGTGGAGAAGCAAGATGATAGAATGGGTGCAGGCGGGGTGTTTGATTCTGGGCCTTGTCGTGATGGTGCCGGCGTTTTGGCTGGTGCTGCATTACAATTTGCATATGTTCCAGCTGAACGGATACAAAAACGATGAGTTTGCCGTGTGGCGGAAGAAGGCGGAAAACCAGCAGAGGCAGAGGATCCTGCTGGTTCTTCTGGCAAGTGCCGGGCTGTTTTTGAACTGGCTGGCTGGCGGGATACTGGGGATTCTGGCGGCGGGCATTATCTGGATCAACTATGCCAGCCTGAAGCGGACAACGAACCAGAAGAAGAAACTGGTGTTCACCGCAAGGGTGAAGCGGCTGGTGGCATCGGTGTTTGCGCTGTTTGTCCTCATCTGTGCCCTGGTATGGATCCTGTTTGTGTGTTTCGGGCAGAAAGAGCTTTCTGCAAGTGCCCTGCTCATGCGGTTTCGTTTTTGTCTGGGCATCCTGGGAATCTATACGGCGCTGCTCCCGGTCATCGTGCCGCTTTGCAATACGATCAACCATCCGATCGAAGCGGGAATCAGCCAGCATTATATCAACGACGCGAAACGCAGGCTTGCGTCTGTGCCGGGACTGAAGATCGTGGGCATTACGGGCAGCTATGGGAAGACCAGCGTCAAATATTATCTGGATACCCTGCTTTCGGACAGCTTCAATGTGCTGATCACGCCGGAAAGCTTCAATACGCCGATGGGCGTGGTGCGGACCATCCGGGAAGGCCTTCTGCCTTCGTATGAGATCTTCCTGTGCGAAATGGGGGCGCGGCACGTTGGAGATATCAAGGAAATCTGTGATTTCGTGCATCCGCATGCCGGGGTGATTACCTCCATAGGGCCCCAGCACCTTGAGACATTTTTCAATATGGAAAACATCATCAGCACGAAATATGAACTGGCTGATGCCCTGCCGGATGGGGGGATGCTCTTCCTCAACGGGGACAACGAATACATCCTTTCGAATCACGAAAAGCATGCGGGCAAGCGGGACATGGTGCTGTATGCAAGCGATGGAGAAGGGGAATACCGGGCAGAGGACATCCGGGTGTCCCCGCAGGGCACGTCTTTCCGGGTTGTCCGCAAAACCGCAGCGGGAGTGGAGTCCGGGGACTTTTCCATGCGGCTGATCGGCGGGCATAATGTGATCAATGTGGTTGGCGCGATCGCAGTCGCAAACCGGCTGGGTGTGCCGCTTGCGAAGCTGAAAGTGCCGGTGCGGCGGATTGAACCGGTGAAGCACCGGCTTGAGATGATCCAGCGTGGGAACCTCACGATCATAGACGACGCATACAATTCCAATCCGGTGGGTTCCAGGGCGGCTGTGGAGACGCTGCACCTGTTTGACGGGGTGCGCATCCTGGTGACGCCGGGGATGGTGGAGCTGGGAGAGAAAGAAGACGAATACAATTACCAGTTTGGGGTGTATGCCGCAGAGAATGTGGATTATATCCTGCTGGTCGGCGAGAAGCATACCGAACCGATCCGGCGCGGAGCCCTGGAACACGGCTTCCATCCGGGCAGGCTGTTTGTCTTTGACGACCTGCAGGGTGCCCTGGATCAGGCATACAGCATCTCGGATGAGGGACACAAATATATCCTGTTGGAAAACGACCTGCCGGATCAGTATTAAAGGCATACGGGAGTCGTGTATTAGCATATTAGGAGAATAACGAGGATGAAAACCAGAGTTGCAGTGATTTTTGGAGGGCGGAGCGTGGAGCATGAGGTGTCAGTCATTTCCGGCATCCAGGCGCTCCAGTCGATCGATGCGGAAAAATATGATGCCTTTCCTGTCTATCTGACCAAAGAGAACGAGTTCTATGTGGGGGACGAGGTCGGCAATATTGAATCATACAAGAATATCAAAAACCTGCTGGAAAAATCCCAGCGTGTGGTCTGGGTCAAAGAAGCGGGCGAGGTGCATCTTGTGCCCTATCCCAAAAAGCTGTTTGGCGGGATGAAAGACCAGATTGTGGATGTGGCGCTGCCTGTGGTACATGGGACGAATGTGGAGGACGGGAGCCTGCAGGGATACCTGAAGACGGTCGGCGTGCCGTTTGCGGGCTGTGATGTCTGCGCATCCGCGATCGGGATGGACAAGTACCTCTCCAAGGCGGTGCTGAAAGACAATGATATTCCGGTGCTGCCGGGTTATGCGTATACGGTACAGGATTATGAAAATCTGGACAATCTGATTTCTCAAATTGAAAACAAGCTGGGCTATCCGGTCATCATCAAGCCGGTCAACAGCGGCTCTTCGGTGGGGATTTCCGTGGCAAAGAACCGGGACGAGCTGATCGATTCCGTGGACGACGCCTTCAAATATTCCTGCACCATCCTTGCGGAGAAGGCAATTACGGCGCTCAAAGAGATCAACTGCTCTGTTCTGGGCGATGAGAACGGCGCAAAGGCTTCGATTCTGGAAGAGCCGTTCCATTCTAAGGATATCCTGAGTTATGAGGACAAATATATGTCCGGCGGCGGTTCCAAAGGCGGCTCCAAGTCCGGAGGCGGGACGAAGAGTGCCGGGATGGCGAGCGTGCAGCGGAAAATTCCGGCAGACCTTTCACCCGAGCGGACGAAGGAGATCCAGGAATACGCGCTGCGTGCGTTCAAGGCATTCGGCTGCAGCGGCGTGGCAAGGATAGACTTTATGATCGACGAAGAAACAGACGCGCTGTATTTCAATGAGATCAACACGATCCCCGGTTCCCTGTCGTTTTATCTCTGGGAGCCGACGGGCGTGCCGTATGGCGAGCTTTTGGACCAGCTGATCCAGATGGCGGTGCGCAGGGCAAGGCGCGAGGAAAATACAACCTATACCTTTGATACGAATATTTTGAATGAAAACGCGTTTTCCGGGACAAAGGGCGTGAAATAGATGGAAGCAGAAGTGAATGAAGAAGAAGACACAGAAACCGGGGCGGGAAGCCGGCAGGCGGATGCGCCGGTTGCTGTGTTTGATTCGGGGATGGGGGGCATCTCCGTCCTGAAAAAGCTGGTGCAGTATATGCCGCAGGAGGATTTCCTGTATTACGGGGATTCCAGGCATGCGCCTTATGGAACAAAAACGACAGAGGAAGTGCGCCAGCTGACTATCTCCCATGTGCAGGGGTTTCTGGAGCGGGGCGCGAAGGGCGTGGTCATTGCCTGCAATACGGCAACCAGCGCGGCGGTACGGGTGCTGCGGCAGATGTATCCCGAATTGCCGCTGGTGGGGATTGAACCGGCGATTAAGCCGGCGTCCCTCTTTATGAAGCATCCCAGGGTGCTTGTCATGGCAACGCCGATGACGATCCGGGAGGAAAAATTCCGGAATCTTCTTGCAAAATACGAGGATCTTGCAGACATTATCCCACTGCCCTGTCCGGGGCTGATGGAATATGTGGAGAGCGGCAAGGCACAGTCCCAGGAGGTGCGCGCATTTCTGGAAGGGCTGCTGCGGGAATACCGGGGCGGCGTCATTGATGCCGTTGTGCTGGGCTGTACGCATTATCCGTTTGTGGAGCAGCATATCCGCCAGGTGCTTG
>CADBTO010000037.1 GCA_902797565.1 uncultured Lachnospiraceae bacterium | reverse complement strand
GGCGAGGATTTTCTGGGAGGGGATGGGAGCAGTGGAAGTCATGAGGTTATGCTGGAAGGGATTTCAGAGAAGAATCGTGTTTATTTGATAGAAGAGAGCGGCAGGGGAGAAAACCGGCAGCTTGATTTTTTCTCCATGCTGGAGCATGAGGAATCCCAGGAGAATATACAGAAAGAGTATGGCATACGGGAAACGGATGAGGCAAAGCGGGTAATCCGGAAAGCGGAGCTTGAGCGGGAAAAGCGGATGCAGGGGGCGGTGCTTTCGATCAAGCGGAAATTTGGGAAGAATGCAATTTTGAAAGGGATGAATCTGCAGGAAGGCGGTCAGACGATCGAACGGAATCGCCAGATCGGCGGGCACAAGGCCTGAAGCGGGAGGAAAGGAAACGAGAAGATGATGTGGAATTATGCGGATATTCTGGATCATGCGCGTCCAGTACCGAAGCTGTTTCCGCCGCTTTCCAGGGAACAACGTGCGGCGCAGTTTTCGCCGTTCAAGGCATTGACAGGTTTTGAAGATGCGGTGGAAGAGGAAGAAGCAGAGATTCTGGGAGAGCGGCGGGATGTGCGGGAGATACGGGTGTATTCGATTGGAGCGGAGGATCTTTCGGAAGCCGTGAAATGATTTTCGCTATCGCAAAGCCGCTGCAAAGATTATGTCAAAAAGCTGTTTGGTTGCTTTCAAACGAGGGGGGGGGGGAGGATTTTTATCCTCCCCCCCTCGTTTCGCATGGGCTGTGAAAGGAAAAACACCAACTCTGCCGGGCACACTCTGCGGCGCAAGTTGCTAGGATCTTCCCAGCTTTATTTTTGCGGTCTTCTTGAAGAATGCGATCCCGTAGCAAAGGACGGTGCGGAACCCATCCGTGTCCCCGGCATATTCCCGGTCGATGATTTGTTGGATCGCCTTGTCACAGCAGGCATCTAGTTGATCTTTGCTGCCAGCCTTCTTACATTCGATGACCATCATCCGGCGGTTTTTCCTGTCATGTAAATCTACGTCTGGCCGACCGAGCCCCTGCTCTTTGTTGGACTGCGGAATATATCCACGGCCGGCGAAGATTCCCGCCAGAAAAGCCTGGTAATAGTCTTCATGGTAATCCATATAACTGATCGTTTCAAAAAGCAGATCGGACAGGATTTCTGAGGCACGCGCTTCCTTGCCGTTCCATAAGGCGTCCATCAACTCTCCAACCCTGCTTTGGTCTACAGTCTTTTTGAAATGATCGACGATGGTATCCTGGAAGATCGTGGCAATTTCGCGATTTGGGATCCGAAGTGTGACAGCACGCGTGCTTTCTTCCAGAAAGGTTTCCACTTCTTCCGGGCAGGCTATGGTGACATATCCTGTCATCAAAAGGATGGACCAGAGATTGTCCGTGGTCGAGTATGCTTCTTCGTAGGTTAGCGAATCCGTCACAGCAACAACAATTGAACCACCATTCACAAGTGTCTCAAAATGGTCTGCAAGGTCTTCATCTCCAAATTCAAAGAACGCTTGAATCGCTCCATTTCCGCTTGTGTTTTTCCAGTATAAAGCCGGTGCTGTATCGTTCCTTTTTAGCAATGCTGATATATAACTCATGACATCCCAAGGGCAGAAAAGCTTTGTATCACCAAACACATAGCCATCGTACCATGTCCGGATCAGATCCTGTTTGTCTGTCAGACCATAGTACTCCAGCATCCTTGTAATTTCACTTTGCGTGAAGCCAAAGTAGTTGGAAAAATCTGGATTTAATACGGAATAGGAAGTGAAGTTGTTCACACCTGTGAAAATGCTTTCCTTGGGTATCCGTAGGCATCCAGTAACAACCGCAAATTGCAGGTAGCGATTGGATTTCGTGGAAATGCTCAGGATACTACGGATGACGTCTGCCATCTCACTGTAATAATGGTTTTCATTCGCCTTGGCCAGTGGAACATCATATTCATCGAGTAATAGGATCGTTGGCTTGCCATACACGGCGTGCATCATACGCATGAGGGTTTTTAAGGAATTTAGCATCTCAACCCTGCTGGCATTCTTAAATTTCAGATGACGAAAAATTTCGGCATCAGCAGGATCAACTTTTTTTTCAACTTCCAAATGTTCGTGTTTCTTGTATAAATCTGAAATGATTGCTTCCAGTTTTTCGTATGCATTTTCAAAGTTCAGACCTTCCACGTCTTTCAATGAGATGAAAATTGTTGGATATTGGTGCATCCATTCCCTGCAGAAATCCGGAGGGTTTTGCATAATATCAACCCCGTCAAACGTCTGGCTGCCAGCTCGCTGGATATCGAAGAAGCTATCCAGCATGCTCATTGTGAGCGATTTTCCGAAACGGCGCGGGCGGGTAAACAGCGTCACCTCATTGGTATGCTCTTCCACGAGTTCGTAGATGAGCTCTGTTTTGTCCACATAGTATCCGTTTCGTTCGATCAGTTTATCAAAGCTGTCGGTACCAACTGCAATTTTTTTTGGCATAAATATCAGCCCCCTTTGCAAGTCGTGTTTTAGTATTCTGGGAATACTTATCCAATATATCATAAAAATTGAAAATATGCAAGCATTTTTTGCAACGGAGCGTACCTCGGGCGGAGTGGATTTGTACAGGATGAAGCTTGATTTTTCTCTGTAGAACACTTATATACCCACGTGGAGTATAAATCTGTGCCTTGCCGCTGAAAACGCCGAAAGAGCGGCGGTTTGACGGGGCTGGCACAGGGCAGTCAGGAGAACAGGAGGTTCATCTATGTCACGTAAAGGGGAGAACATTTATAAAAGAAAGGATGGGCGCTGGGAAGGTCGTTTCGTGAAAGGGCGAAATGGCACGAAGACCCGGTTCGGGTATGTGTACGGGAACAACTACAGCGAGGTGCACGGAAAATTGGTGAAGGCAAAGGCCGGATGGGAAGCAGAGGTTCTTCGGAAGCAGAGGGAAGCATGTTTTCTTGGGACGATTTCCAAAAAGTGGCTGGGCGACGTTGCTGCTTCGTCCAAAGAATCTACGGTGTCCAAGTATGGGGATTATCTTGACTGGTATATCCTGCCCCAGTTTGGGGAGACCGATATATCCAGGATTGATAATGTGGATATCGCAGCGTTTTGCAGGCAGCTTTTGAAGTCTGGTGGGAAGCAGGAGCAGGGACTCTCGTCCAAGACCGTCGTGGAAGTCCTCCGCGTCTTGAAGTCCTTGCAGCAATATGCTGCGGAACTGGGATACCATGCGGGCTACCAGAATGACTGTGCATCTGTGAAATGCAAAAAGAAGCAGATTCGCGTGTTCAATCAGCGTGAATATGGACAACTTCTTCATTATATAAATGTGCACCCCTCCCGGTTTTCGGAAGGGGTTTTATTATGTCTGTATACCGGGCTGCGGATCGGGGAATTGTGTGCCCTGTCCTGCGATGATTTTGATCTGGAAGGGAAGCGGCTGCAGATAGAACGGACGCTCCAGCGGATCCGGCTGCACAAGGAGGAAGCAGGAGAAGAAAGCAAGGCTCCAAGAACCAGGATCG
>CADBTO010000036.1 GCA_902797565.1 uncultured Lachnospiraceae bacterium | reverse complement strand
GATCCTCGAACGGTCCAGATTGAATGCGGGGCTGATGCCGGCAGATACGGCATTATCCTGTCCGATCGTCAACGCTTCATAAGCTCCTTCGGCATCCTCCGAAGTGCTGATCGCCCCCACCACTATTTCAGTAGAACTCCCGATCGATTTCCGGCCATAGGAGCGTAAAAAGTACCCGGACAGCCCTATTCCACCCGTTTTCATTCTCGTCTTCTGATTGGCATAGCCGTATTTCGCGCTGCCCGCTTCCTGCGCATCCAGCAAGAAAATCATTTCCCCCGTAAGCGGTGTATAGAACAGGCTGAAATCCGCGTTCGATACCTCGCTTCCATCTTCCGAATCCGCAGCCGCCTTTGTACTCGGAGCAATCACGCTCTGCTCCAGATTCGTAAAGTGAGACCACAACGTACCGTTTGCAGTACTATTCAATCCCCCGCGCAGGCCCGAATTCTCCCATGCCTGTTCAGGATTTTCTACTGTCTGATCCGGAAACAATGCCCCTGTATCGCTATACAGCATCGTATCGCAGTCCAGCAGCATCGTCTCTGTCGTTTCATCCCCGGAAGCATTAAACGCCCTGGTATCCGGATCCAATACCCGGTACCGCACGGGGGTCACGTCCGTATCCTGTCCTTGCAGATACTGCCCATAATACACATAACTCCCCGCCCAGCTCTGTGCACTGCTATCCGTGGACGTTGGTGCCCCGATCGCATCCGTACTCAGCCAGTGCAGCTGGCTGCTACCGTCCGTCCACGCCGCAATCGTCTTTTCCCCTGTCGCGGTCGCAGAAATTCCTGTACCGCTGCTCTCCTCCGCCTGTGCGATCGTTCCATATTTCGGCAATATCCCCGCCATGCTGCACAGCACAATGAGTACTGCCATACAGCATCCTGCTGCACCTTTCCATCGCCTTTTCTTTTGGTTCCGCTTCATACTCCTTCGCCCCCCACATTTCATACAATTCAAATTTCGACAAAATCCCTACATATCATTATACACCATAGACAAAAAAATTGCACGTTCTTTCTGCATTTTTATATCTTTTTTAATCGAGCCAGCGGGATGCAAATCCTTCCATACGCAGCCCATATACAAAAAAGGGAGACAGCTGTAAAAGCCCTCTCCCTTTCCTACTCTGAAACATCACCTTCATACACCGCATCCAGATCATCGAACAGCGACTTCGTGAGGTTCTGCCATACCTAATCACTTGAAGGTACTGTCATTCTGTATTGCACTGGTACTACACGTTTGCCGCAAGCGTCACCATTCGGGTCTTTGCCACCTTTGCCTGCTTCCCGCCTACCAGCCGGTATGCCACGACATACGCCTTCACCTTCTTTGTCTTGTCAAGCTTCTTCCCGCCCAGCTTCTTGAACGATACCTTGTATGCGCCCTTCTTCTTGCTGGCCTTCACCACCTCCACTTTCCTGCACTTGGCTCCGGCATATCCGGCATAGACCACGAAGCGCGTTACTCCGCTGCTTGCGCCCCATTTGATGGAAACGCTCTTGCCATCCTTGCTCCGGCTGGCCTTCAGCTTCTTCTCCATCGCAGCTTTCGCGGCCTTCGCCTCGGCTTTTGTTTCCTTGCCGCTGCCTGCGTCGGACGAGGCTCCGGTCTGCCCTGCGTCCGTGCCTGTCCCGTCCGACTGGCCTGCACCAGCTCCGGCCGTCCCTTCTGCCTGGTCTGCGCCTGTCCCGTCCGACTGGACTGTCGACGCATCCCCCAGCACTACTTCCAGCGCCTCGGAAACAGAATGCCCATTCTGGGCGTCTGCCGCAAGCTTCGTGATGACTGTGTACGTCCGCCCCGGCTCAAGCCCGTTGAAGATGCCGCCCGTCTGCCAGGTCTTTCCACCATCAATCGAATACAGCTGGCCTGACACCGTCTCCACAACCAGGTACGTCGCTTCTACCCGGATGACCCTGGGCGCGACGAGACCTTTGGACGTCGATTTGTTTGATGATGTAGTGTAATCATACGCTGGTGCAGCATGGCCTGCTCCAGGCTCCACTGCCCCAGATCCATCCGATGGGTTCTTTCCTTGCTCAGAATCCGGCTTTTCCTGCGAATCCGGCGTTCGCGGTTCCGGTGCTGGCGTGTCCGCTCCAGGCTCCGATGCTGGCGTATCTACTCCCGGTTCCGGCGTGTCCGCTCCAGGTTCCGGCGTGTCCGCTCCAGGCTCCGGCGTGTCCGCTCCAGGCTCCGGCGTATCCGCTCCAGGCTCCGGCGTGTCCGCTCCAGGCTCCGATGCTGGCGTATCAGTCCCTTGATTCGAACTTGGCTTATAGCCGCCGCCACTCGCCTTTTTCTCGATCTGTACGGTCACGCATACCGGCTTGCTATCGCTGTGTGTATCATTGCCAACCGCTTTATACCAGACATAATAGGTTCCCGCGCCCATGCCAGTAGGAAGCGTTTCACTCCAGCCTGTTTCAGGCACTGTTTCTGCGCTGTTTCCCAAGACATAGTTCATCTTACCGCCTATCGCTGCGCCTCCAGAAATCAAGCTCTGCGCCTTTCCGGTGAAGCGAAGCCCTTCTACTGCCAGGGGCTGGGTTTCCACGATTGCAGCAGGATTCGTATAACTCGCCTCGAGGCTCAGCGCTTCACCAGGCTCGCCGTCCAGCTTCTGAAGCAAGTCTTCTGTCAGTTCCGTATAAATCCTGCTGTTTTCCCCATTTTTAAGTTCCCATCCCACAAACGTGTGTCCGAGAACCAAAGGCGCGTCCACACCGAATTCCGGCTCCAGCAGATCTGCCGAATGGAATTTCTGTTTAGAAACCTCTTCGCCGTTTTGATCAAGGAACGTTATCTCCCCTGACTGGTCAGCCAGAATCTCCACTTCGGAGAACTTATCCTGCCGCCAGCCATACTTGCCATTTCCCTTGCTTTGGATCTTTGCCGGAATGGTCTCCTCTGTCCCATCATCATTGATATGGCGGATCTTTACCAGGCCCGGTACAAAACCAAGGTTCTGCAAATCGACAATGACCTCAACCGGACTGGACATTTCGTGCATTTCTTCGCCGCTTTCGTCGGTCAGCTTTTTCATTTCTTCGCCGCTTTCGTCGGTCAGCTTTTTCGCTGGCTGATCTCCAGAGTTTTTCAGCTCCGCACGGACAAAAAGCTTCGGCGTGATGTCCAGCGTGATTTTATCTGCCAAATTGGCACCTTTTACCTGAACGTCAATCTGGACATCTGCATTCAGATTAACAGGCTCGTTTTCGTCATATCCAAGCTGCTTCAGCTTACTCATGATTTTTTGATTATCTTTCGCAAGCGTTTTGGCAGCAAAAATGCTGGCAGCAAACTTTGCTTCATCCTCAATGCCGTCCATCCAGGTCGATTCAGCCAGCGCTTTCATCTTCTTCTGAATCTCCTCAGGAACATCACTTGAGACATTGACCGCCGCAGATACACTGCCCACAGCAGTCTTCACAGGTATCGAGGCAACGGGCACTGTCAATCGCTTTTCGGGCAAATCCTTATGATTATCGTCTCCCACCACCTTATAATAAACATTATAAACACCGGCTTCTTTCACTTTCGGGATTTCTTGTGAATATTCCCCGTTTCTATCCAGTTTGTAATAAATCGTGCCATGTTCCGTCTCTCCAGCAGTAAGAAGGGCTTTTTCTTCTTCGTCTGCCTTTAGATTCTCTATGGCTTTCGGAAGCTTCTTCATGACCGGTTCCGCCTTGCCTATGGTATAGGTCACTTCTGCCGCTCTCTTCTCTATTGCTTTATGTTTTCTGCGTGTAAAAATATCAATTACTTCTACCTCATAGCTCAGTTCAGCCGTCTTTGCCGTATACGTGCCGGCATCTGTCGGTGCCTTGTCCAGCAAGACCCCGTTCTTGTAATACTTGATACTGGATGCATCGAAAGCGACTCCATTGATGCCTCCGACCAGCGTTGCCTCCGGCTTCCCGCTGCCTCCATAGGTTTTCAGCGTCGGCGCGGCAATGGTCAGATAGGATCTGCATGCATCTTGGGCTCCCTCTGCATAACATACCGCTTCCAAAGTCGTACCCGCATAGTCAGCATAATAATAACCATATTCATGTACATGGTCATTGGTACGGATTGCCGTTCCCGAACTTGCATCAGATGCCGGATATAATTCATCCTCTGCGTACCGCTGATAGAACGTGTATTCCGTATTCTTCGCCAACCCGTTAAACGTGGGGCTGCTCTGCCAGTTCGACCCATCCTTGCTGTATTCGCCGTTTTGTATCGCTTTCAGCGTGATACTGACTGCAGATATGGAGGCCTCCTTCGGCGCGCCAGGTGCCGCTGGTTTCCCATCCGACTTCAGGATCTGTACAGAAATACACTGTGCTTTTGTTCCTTGGATATTCTTCTCATCTGCCACCTGATACCAGACATAATACTGTCCGATTTTTTTTGCTTTTGGAACCACTGCACTGTATCCGCTTGAAGGAGGATTTGTGCTGTCTTCACCAAGACAGTACACGACCGTACCTCCGTTTCCTGCTGTGCCCGGATTGACCAGCTTCTGCTCCGTTCCATTATAGCGCAGATTCGCTATCGCAGAAGGCTGGGTTACGATTGCAGATGTGACTTTATCAATCGTAAAGGGCACCTCAAGTCTGAACAAGCCTTCCTTATACAGTATTGCTGAGTATTTTCCGGCATCTGTCGGCGCACTGTCAAGCTTCGTGACACCGCAATCATACTCACTCACTATGGTCCCGTAGAACAGATTGCTTTCTGCAACATCCTTCAATCCTACCGTTTTGGCGCTGCCGTCATATACGAGACCAGGGAGAATAACCTCTAGCTCATCTACTTTTTCACCGCCGCCTTCAAGCTTCGTCGTTGCTCTGACCTTTGCATCTAATGCGTTGTAGGTGTATAGTGTCTCGCCACTTACGCCCAGCATGACTGCTTCGTAATTTTTGTCCCTATATTGATCAAGCATATCATGCACAAATCCCTCTTGATTATTTGTTCTGGCATTCTCGCGGAAATGCTTTCCTTGCACAAGGTTTACGGTACCATCAATCGCACTTTTGCCTCCGGCAACAGCTACTGCCTTTCCACTCTTCAAGCTTTTCATGAACACATTGCCGATGATTCCGTCACAATCTTCACCGCCGTAGATCATGGATGTACCACCATATATGGTTAGGTTGCCCCGAAGACCCGCATTTTTTGATCCATTTACACTGTAACCACCTGTGGCTGTCAACATCGCTCCATGAACAATCAGACCCCCAGGGTTCGCCAAGCCTTCGGAACCGGTCGAGCTTCCAGGAAAATAAAACGCATCCTTTCCGGCAAACCCATTAACAACGATCTTTCCTGCTTCTGTCACCGCTTCGGACTGTCCATAAACAGTAAGCGCTGCGCCCTCTTTACCCGCAATGCTGCCGTAGAGCTTTATCGTGACTCCATCCGGGATGATCAGGTTGACATCGCCTGTTAATGTGACTTCACCCACGAAAACATAAGCACCGTTCTGATCCGTACAACCGGTCGAATCAAATGTATACCACGTGGTTTTTCCTTCCTGTCCCCAGGCCGGCAGCAAGATATCACCGGAATTGATCAAAGAGCAGGTTTGCGGCTCATGTACATCAAGCTTCGTCAGCGCATCCCCGTTTTCATCGGCCAAAGAATAATATGCCGCCTGCGTTGCCGCAGCATTCGGTTTTTCCATCAAGCTGACTTCTATATTTTTCCCCGTTCCGGGATAGCTGGTACTTACTACAGCAAGGTCAGCCGCTTCTCCGCTCGGGGAAGCTTTATATGAAGCTGCATAGGAATAGCGCAGAAAGTAATTGTTCTTACAATTGTCACCTACAATGATTTCATCCTCGCCTGATTCACTGCTGCGTGTGTAACCACCAACAATATTCAGTTTCGCATTCGGACTGTCAATGATCACGCCTCCCGCAGCACTTGCAAAGGCATCATCCCCTCCCGTTACCGTCAAGTTGGCATGGCCATCTAAGACAAGCGAACCTTCTGCCGGCACTGAAATTGCCTGGTCGGTGCTTCCATCCACGGTTATGGTCCCGCCATGGAGTTTCAATTTCCCGGCAATGATCTCTTTGTTCTCTCCTGATGCTGTTTCTTCCGACTCCAGTATAACCGCTTTCGTATTCAGCTTTCCGACTGTTGATTCTGCTGCACTCTGACTATAGACCGTTAATGACCCATCCTTCTGGATCGTGAAATTACCGGTACAATCAATTGTCTGGTTATCCTTCAGGATCAGTTTTGCATCACCCTTTACGGTAATATTTCCTGACAGTGTCACTGCGGCATCATCATCTTCTGTCACGAACCATCCGTCATACCAAGTCTGTTCCTCAGTATAATCTCTGAGTTTCGTGTAATTCTCATTCGAGTTTAAGACCGCCTGATTCTCACCGTTCTCAGACAAATAAACTACGGAAGGCGGGACAATGTTTTCAGAATTTACAAACCAGCAATATTTGTACTTTTTCGCATTCTTTTCATTTGTCCAAGAAGCTTTTTCCACATCCGCATCATTCCCTGCCTTAAGACGCATGTTCGAATTGACGGATATCGTACCGTTGAAACCGGCACCTGCACCTGTTCCGCCAATTCCCTGCACGTTTCCGCCTAAAATCTCGGATGCAGCCGTGATCCCTGTGCCGCCGTTCGTGCCTCCGACAGCAGTGACTGTTCCGGCGGCAGCTTTTAATGTTCCCGCAATCCCGATACCGCCGTTCGCACCACCTGCAGCAGTGACTGTTCCACCATCGATCACGGATTCAGCGTCAATACCCGAACCAGCATACGGTGCATTCCCTCCGTTTGCAGCAACGATTCCGTTTTCTACCTTTAATTTTCCTTCAATACCTGTACCGCCTTTTGCGTCTTTGGTTGCGCTGCCGCTTCCCCCATTTCCTCCATTCGCAGTAAGGGTT
>CADBTO010000035.1 GCA_902797565.1 uncultured Lachnospiraceae bacterium | reverse complement strand
GCAAGAAGATCACGGTGAAGGTGCCTGCAAAGGCAAAGACTTCCGCAAAGAAGGTGTTCACAAAGAAGAATACCGGCGCGAAGGGCAATGTCGTCGTGAAATAAGACGGAAACACAACAAACCCTGAATCAGACTCCCCGGCTGGGGGCAGCAGTGCTGCCGCTCCCCGGCCGGGGGCTTGGGGAGGCAGTGCTGGCCAGGTCTTTTTATGCGGCAGAGTGGTTCTCCATTCTCCTGCCCAATTTCCAGTACTTCCTCCGCAGGCCAATATTTTGGGGCTGCCGCTCGTTCTGGCAGCGCCTGTTTTTGGTTCTCGCAAGTGTATAATTTTTTTGCAGTGTGCGGTATGCTTTCGCCGAGCTGCCGCGAAGGACTCCCCGGTTCGCCGACTGGGGAGTTTTTTCATGCGAAGTTTTTTCATGCACCGGGCTGCGCAGGGAAATTTCCGCCCCGGCGGGTGCAGCGTCTGCCAAAATGGAATTTTGCCATAAAAAAATCCAAAAAATGTGCAAAATTTTGTTTACATGCGCTATAAAGTATGTTAGTATATCGAGCAGTATTTGTTATTGCGGGTTAATACGGAGGAATCGAAGCAATATGAAAAAATATGCTTATGGCGTGGATCTGGGTGGAACCACGGTCAAGATCGGATTGTTCGAAACATCGGGAAACCTGGTCAAAAGCTGGGAGATCCCGACACGGAAAGACAATGGCGGGGAGCTGATCATCGGGGATATTGCAGACTCGCTGGGGCAGGGGCTTGGAGACGAAAAGATCTCGATGGAAGAAGTGGAAGGGATCGGCATCGGCGTGCCGGGACCGGTTCTGGATGAGAGCGTTGTAAACAAATGCGCGAACCTGGGCTGGGGCGTTGTGGACGTTGCAAAGGAGATGGCGGAACTGACCGGCATGGAGAACATCAAGGTCGGGAACGACGCGAATGTGGCGGCGCTCGGCGAGATGTGGCAGGGCGGCGGCAAAGGGCATAAGAATGTGGTTATGGTGACGCTGGGCACGGGTGTGGGCGGCGGTATCATCGTTGGCGGGAAGATCGTCCCGGGCGCGTTTGGCGCAGGCGGCGAGATCGGGCATATGCAGGTCAACAAGGCAGAGACGATGACCTGCGGCTGCGGGAAGAAGGGGCATCTGGAGCAGTATGCTTCGGCGTCCGGGATCGTACGGCGCGCGCAGGAACTTCTGAATGAGTCCGATCGTCCTTCGATGCTTCGGGACGCACAGTATATCTCTGCGAAAGAGGTGTTTGACTGCGCGAAGAAGGGGGACGATATGAGCCTGGAGATCGTGGAGTTCGTGGGCGAAAAGCTGGGGACGGCGCTGGCGCTGATTTCCTGCGTGGTGGATCCCGAAGTCTTCGTGATTGGCGGCGGCGTGTCCAAGGCGGGGCAGATGCTGATTGACGTGATCCAGAAGAATTTTGCAAAGACGGCATTCCATGCGTCTGCCGGGGCGGCTTTTGAGCTGGCGAAGCTTGGAAATGACGCCGGGATGTATGGGGCTGTGAAGATGGTATTATAGGCTCAGGTGAACTGAGAATTGTTTGGCTGCCGGCCTTCAGGCTGGCGCGCGGCTGTGGTACAGGATCCGCAGCCATTCGCAAAAAGGGAGAGGCACCGGCGCGATGGGGGTTGCGCCGGTGTCGTTTTCATCTTTAGACGACGAGCTGTGGCGGGGGTGGAGAGAGGAGAGAATGTAATCATGAATTTATTGAAGAAAATCTGGTGCCGCGTGTTCCAGCTTGGCTTTCGAATCGCGCTGCCCATTCTGCCATATCGGGAACCCAGGATTCTTGAGCGCATCGAGTGGATTCCACGTGCGCTTCGGAAACGGAAGAAGCGCAGGCCGATGATTGTGACGGATAAGGGTATTACAGAACTGGGACTGGGGGACAGGATCAAGAATGTTCTGAAGGACGCAGGATATACCTATGCGTATTTCGACGAAACCGTGGCGAACCCGACGATTGCGAATGTGGAGGCGGCGCGGGAGCTGTACCTGGCGAAGGGATGCGACAGCCTGATTGCGATCGGCGGCGGATCCGCGATGGATTGCGCGAAGGCAGTCGGAGCTAGGATTGCGCGGCCGGACCTTTCGATTCAGAAGATGCGCGGGATCCTCAAGGTATGGCGGCCGATTCCGCTTCTGATCTGCGTCCCAACGACGGCAGGAACGGGCAGCGAGACGACGCTGGCTGCCGTCATTACCGACGGGGAGAGCAGGTACAAATTCCCGGTCAATGATTTCTTCCTGATTCCGGATTATGCGGTTCTGGATCCGAAGATCACATACAGCCTGCCGCCGCATCTGACGGCAACAACGGGGATGGATGCGCTGACCCATGCGGTGGAGGCGTATATTGGCCGTTCGACGAACCGTTATACCCGCGAGAACTCGGAACGCGCGGTACGGCTGATCCAGCAGAGCCTGAAAACGGCCTATGATGATCCGAAGAATGAAAAAGCGAGGCGGGATATGCTGGTGGCATCTTTCTGTGCGGGAGCTGCCTTCACGCGTTCCTATGTGGGTTATGTCCACGGCGTGGCACACAGCCTTGGCGGGCAGTATGGCGTGCCGCACGGGCTGGCGAACGCGGTGGTCCTGCCCTATGTGCTGGAGGATTACCGGAAGAATGTGCGCGGAAAGGCCCTGGATCGGAAGCTTGCGAAGCTGGCGCGGATCGCAGGTATCGTGGTGGCTGAGGACAGTGATACACAGGCGGCGGAACAGTTTATTGACTGGATCTGGCAGATGAATGAATCCATGGGGATTCCGAAGAAGATCGACGGCATCCGGGAAGCGGACATCCCGTCGATGGCAGAGAAAGCGGACAGGGAGTCTAATCCGCTCTATCCGGTACCGGTGCTGAAGGATGCGCAGGAACTGGAGGCATATTACCGGCTGGTGATGCAGCGCGAAGCAAGCGCACAAAACTAAAACTCCGACTGCGCGATGAACGCCGGACGGAGCGAGGTTCGGAGCGAAGCGACGCATCCTCGCGCAGTCACAGGAGAGGTCTCATTGTTCGGCGCAGCCGAATAATGGGGCCTCAGTATCGAAGAATGGAAAGCGCACAAAGGAGTTCTTAATCATGAAAGACATTCATAATTTAGTCGCAAAGCAGCGCCGCTATTTCGGCACAAAAGCCACCTTTGATGTGGATCGGCGGATCTCATTCCTGCGGGAGCTGGGAGAGGTCATAGACTCCAGAGAGGAAAAGATCGCGGCGGCGCTGCAGACCGACCTGGGGAAGTCCCGCGCGGAAAGTTATATGTGTGAGATCGGGCTCGTGAAGGCGGAGCTGCGTTACCAGATTTCCCATATCAAGGGCTGGGCAAGGAAGAAGCCGCGGATCACGGATCTTACGAATTTCGCGGGGCGCAGCTACTCGGTGTATGAACCGTATGGGGTGGTGCTCGTTATGGCACCGTGGAACTATCCTTTCCTTTTGACCATGGAACCGCTGATCGGGGCGGTGGCGGCAGGAAATTGTGTGGTTGCGAAGCCGTCTGCTTATGCGCCTGCAACTGCTGCAGTTATGGCGGAGATCCTGCAGGTGGTCTTTAAGGAGGAATATGTTGCGTGCGTTCAGGGGGGGCGTGCGGAAAATACGCAGCTTCTGGAACAGCAGTTTGATTATATTTTCTTCACGGGCAGTGTGGCTGTCGGGAAGACGGTGCTGGAGAAGGCGGCGGCACATGTCACGCCGGTGACGCTCGAACTCGGCGGGAAAAGCCCCTGCATCGTGGATCGGACGGCGAACCTGAAGGTGGTGGCGAAGCGGATTGCATTCGGGAAATACCTGAACCTGGGGCAGACCTGCGTGGCACCGGATTACCTTTTGATCGAGGAAGGCATCAAGGATGAGTTTCTTGAAATCTTTAAGCAGACCGTGCATAAAATGTATGGCGTGGATGCGTTCCAGAATCCGGATTATGGAAAGATGATCAATGAAAAGCATTATCATCGTGTCATGGGGCTGATCGACAAAGCAAAGGTTGTGATGGGGGGCAGGGGAGATGAAAAGAGCCTGCGGATTGAACCAACGGTTCTTGACAATGTGCGGCCATGGGATGCATGCATGCAGGAAGAAATCTTCGGGCCGGTGCTGCCGGTGCTGACCTTCAAGAAGCTGAAGGATGCAGCGGCGTTTATTGAAGAACGTCCCCATCCGCTTGCATTATATCTGTTTTCCAAAAATCAGAAAGCGCAGCGTTATTTCACGGAGAAGCTTGCGTTCGGCGGAGGGTGCATCAATGATGTGGTGGTGCATCTGGCAACGTCGCAGATGGGATTTGGCGGCGTGGGTAACAGCGGCATGGGCAGCTACCATGGGAAGAAAAGTTTTGATACGTTCTCCCATGAAAAGAGCATCCATCAGAAATATACCTTCCTGGATGTGCCGATGCGTTACCAGCCGTACCGGAAAATCTGGGAGGATGTGATCCGGCTGTTCCTGCATTAGGATTTGCTGCATTCCAGATATTCGAGCAGGGAGCGGTTTCCGATCTGTTTCGCGTGTTCTTTCAGAAAAGCCAGATCATCCGGGTCTTCGAAGTCGTAGACTTTTTCCAGGAATGCGATCAGGTCCGGAAGCGGCACCGGGAATTTTTCAGTCAACATGGACAGGAGAAGATCTAAAGCCAGTTCCGAGCGGGGGTTTACAAGCAGTGCCTGTGCCGCGTATCGGAAACTGGTGCCGGGTGCGTCCGCAACCTCGTAACATAAGCAGAGCCGCAGATAAAGGTATTCCAGATGCAGGGGGAAGCGGCTGCCGCAGGTGTCTGCACCCGCGTTCCAGGTTTCGAGGGCATGCTCAAGCAGGGGGATGGCTTCCAGATATTGTTTGTTCCAGCAGTGCAGGCAGCCCATGCAAAAGTATGGATCCGGGTGGTTTGGAAAGGCGTCCACTGCCCGGATATACAGGAGGTATGCGTCTTCTGTGGATGCTGATTCCGGATCTTCCACACAGAGCCGGTACAGCTCGTCCAGCAGCGGCGCTTTGTCGAAGGGGCGGGCCAGGGGTGTGCGGTCATTCTGGGAAAATTCGCCGAAATTTGTGATGGTCATAAAGGGCTCCTTTACGTTTGTCAGATTTTGGTCAGCCTGCCGGGTATGCCCGGCGCGGCTATTCGTGAGACGGGGTGGATTTTCGTTCCCTGCTCGATATGATTATGGCATAGAATATCAGATTTCAGAGATGGATGCAAGTTGATTTGTAAAAAACAGGAGAATCACGACAAGGAAAGCTGCCGGTTTGGGCAGTTTTTTTCTTGACTTTTTTGTTTGCAGGTGCTAACATTAGGCAAGGCTAACAAAAAGAACCAGGAGCCGGAAAACATCCGGAAACGAACGTATCAGATACATTGAGAGGCAGAAGCATATGGAAATGATAAATCAGAATCATGAAAAACAAAGCGGCGCACAGCCTCCGTTCCTGGAAGTGCGGGGCCTGAAGAAGAGCTACGGCAGCGGAGACACGCGGCAGGACGTGCTGCGGGGCGTGGATTTTGCCGTGGCGAAGGGGGAGTTTTTAGTTTTGCTGGGACCGTCCGGCTCCGGGAAGTCTACGATGCTTAATATCATCGGCGGCATTGACAAGGCGGATGCGGGCAGCATCCGGGTGGCGGGGGAGCAGACGCTCTCGATGAACGACCGCGCGCTGACGGAATACCGCCGGCGGCATCTGGGCTATGTGTTCCAGATGTACAACCTGATTCCGAACCTTTCGGTGCAGGAAAACATCGAGGTGGGCGCATATCTTTCGCCGGATCCGCTGCCGATGGGGGAGCTGTTGGAGACGCTGGGCCTCTATGAGCACCGGCACAAGTTCCCGAACCAGCTGTCCGGCGGGCAGCAGCAGCGGACTGCGATCGGCAGGGCGGTGATCAAGAATCCGGATATCCTGCTCTGCGATGAGCCGACGGGCGCCCTGGATTACAAGACGTCCAAGGAGATCCTGCGGCTGATTGCGGAGGTGAACGAGAAGTACGGGAGTACGGTGGTGATGGTGACGCATAACCAGGAGATCCAGAAGATGGCGGACCATGTCATCCGTCTCCGGGACGGGCAGATCCGCAGCGACAAGCAGAATGAAGAGAAACTGACGGTGGATGAGCTGGAATGGTAGCGTGCGTAAAGGAGTTCTTCCATGAATAATACCCAGAAAAAAATCTATAATCCTTTATGGAAGCGGCTGCCGCGTGAATTTGTCCGTGATTTGCCGAAATACCTGGTCATTTTCGCGTTTCTGACGATTATGATCGGCTTTATTTCCGGCGAAGTTGTTGGCGGGGATTCGATGCTGGCGGCGTATAACGAGAGTTTTGAAAAATACAAGGTTGAGGACGGGCATTTTGAATTAAAGGAAACGGCTTCGGATAAGCTGCTGCGGCAGATCCAGGGGGAGCATATCCGGCTGTCCGAATGCTTCCGGAAGGACCTGCCTGCCGGGATCCCGGATGACCAGAAAAAGTGGACGATCCGCGTGTACGAGAAGCGGAAGAAGCGGAACCTGGAGTGCCTGATGCAGGGCGCATTCCCAAAGAAACGGGATGAGGTTGCACTGGACCGGATGTTTGCAGACAATAATGGTCTGAAGGTCGGTGATCCGGTGGTTTTGTCCGGGAAGAAATTCCGGATTTCCGGACTGGTTGCGCTTTCGGATTATAGTACGCTCTTCAAAAATAATACCGATATTATGTTCGATTCACTGGAATTTGGCGTGGGGATTGTTTCGGAGAAGGGCTGGAAGCGGCTGCCAAAAGAAAAGACAGCATTTGTATATGCGTATTCGTATTTATTTCCACCTGCAACGAAGGAGCGGGAGGCGGAGGTGGCAGATGACCTGCGGCAGGCGCTTTGGACGAAAGCGGCGATGGATGGCAATGAGATCAAGGATTTCGTGCCCCGCTATCTGAACCAGGCGATCCAGTTTACGGCAGACGACTTTGGCAGCGACCAGGTGATGAGTGTCCTGTTACTGTATATCTTGATCGCCGTGATCGCGTTTATCTTTGCGATTACGACCAGCAATACGATCGAACGGGAAGCGCCCGTGATCGGCACGCTGCGTGCGACGGGCTATACCCGCATGGAGCTGCTGGGGCATTATATGGCCATGCCCGTAACGGTGACCCTTCTGGCGGCGATTCTGGGAAATGTGCTGGGATATACGGTTTTCAAGGACATGGTGGCGGCTTTGTATTACAACAGCTATAGCCTCCCGACCTTTGTGGTCCGCTGGAATGCGCGGGCGTTTCTGATGACGACGTTTGTCCCGCTGATCCTGATGTTTACGATCAACGCGTGGATCATTTCCAGCAGGCTGAAGCTTTCGCCGCTGCGTTTCCTGCGCCGGGATCTCTCCCGTTCCAGGAAAGGGAAGCGGCAGGCGATGGACTGGCAGAAACTGGGGTTTTTCGGGCGTTTCCGGCTGCGGATCATTATTTCAAACCTGCCGGGTTACGGGGTGCTGGTCTTCGGGCTGGTGCTTGTAAACCTGCTTTTGATTTTTGGCATGGGCTTTCCTTCCGCGCTGCGCAGCTACCAGTCTC
Organism: uncultured Lachnospiraceae bacterium; assembly: GCA_902797565.1. GTDB lineage: Bacteria > Bacillota > Clostridia > Lachnospirales > Lachnospiraceae > Weimeria. The sequence goes on along the minus strand of CADBTO010000035.1, from coordinate 1,188 downwards.
ATATCGGAGAATATATGCTGGCACGTTACCAGTATATCCTGAAGAACCCGGATGGGACGAAGGACAAGAAGGCGGAGAAGTTCCTGCTCCAGGGGCTGGAAACAGCAAGCGGCGTGCGGATCGGGGAGGATGTTTCGGTTTATGGGTTTGACAAAACATCGAAGAACCTGGAGGATTATATTGACGTCCGGGAGATCCCGCAGAATGATGAGGCGGCAGTGCTGGCTTCTTCTGCATACCAGACGAAATTCCAGCTCCATGAAGGAGACCGCATTCTGCTGAAGGCGAAGTATGCCCATACGTATTATTCGTTCGTGGTTACGGGCTTCGTGGATTATCCCGGCAGCATCTGCGTCTTTATGGATATCGGCGCGGCGCGGCGCGTTTTCGGGCTGGCGGAGGATGCGTACACGGGCTATCTTTCGGATCGGGAGCTTTCGGATATCAAAGACAAAAACATTGCGTCGGTGGTGACGCGGGATGATGTCACGGCGGTGTCCCGGCAGCTGGAGCATTCGATGGGGAGTTTCATGGATATATTTGACGTGTTCTGCGTGATTCTGGCGGTTCTTCTGATCTTCCTTTTGACGAAGCAGATCATCGAGCAGAGCGAGGGCGCGATCTCGCTAACGAAAGTACTAGGGTACTATCATACAGAAATCGCATCGCTTTATTTGGTGGCAACATCGCTCGTGGTGGTTTTCGGGTCGCTTGTTGGAATCGGTCTGGGGAAATGCGTGATTGATCTGGTATGGCGTGCCTTTATGGTGAATTATAACGGCTGGATTGATTTTCGGATGGAACCAGTTACCTATCTTCGGATTTTCGGACTGGATCTGCTTGCCTACGCCGTTGTGGCAGGGGTAGACTGGATTCGCATCCGCCTGGTCTCGATGGAACAGGCGCTGAAAGTGGCAGAATAATTCCGGATTATAAAATGATTGTATCATTCGGATCATTATGCAGGGATCTATGCGGAATTTGCGCAGGATCCTTGCATTTTTTTTTCGATTGTGATAAAATGCCACAGATTATCAAAAATTATATATATACTTCTGAGAGAGGGAATCAAAGGGGAGAAGGAGGAAGCATATGTATATTGATGAAATGCCGTTCGGTGCAAAACTTCGGGTCAAAGCATCAAAAGGGGAGCAGAATGTGGTCTTTGACACGCGGGTTGCGGAGATC
>CADBTO010000034.1 GCA_902797565.1 uncultured Lachnospiraceae bacterium | reverse complement strand
AGTGACGCGGCAAATAGAAAAAAATGAAATGCTGAAAACGGTACATCTGATGCTTCTGGTCACCATGGGGATCTTTGCGCTGGTACTGGTTTTGTTGAACCGGATGCTGGAATGGGAGGTCTGGATGCTGCCTGTGATTCTGACAGGGACGGTACTTTGCTGGGTGATATATGTGCTTCATCGGCTGCCGGAACTGGTGCAGCTTTATCTGGGCGGCGGATTTTTTACCTTCCTGATTTTCTATTATGCTGTGAGCATGGACCGGGTATCGGATTGTGCGGCAATGATCATCATTATGACGCTCATTTTTGCTTTCACGGGAGAAAAACCGCTTGCGATCTTCGGGTTGGTGGGCGGTCTGGCCGGAATGGCAGGGCATATGGTCATCGTCGGCGGAATAGAAGGGTTTTCTTTTGAACCTTCGCGCCTGGTTCGGACAGGATGGCATTTTGCGATGACCGTGCTCGCATATATCCTTGTAAGCAGGATTGAAGAGGTATGGAAGCATACGGAACAGAGTTTTTTGGAAAAGGTTGAGGCGCTGGCAGAGGAAAACGAACGGGTGAATCAGTTTCTTGCGAATGTGTCTCATGAAATCCGGACGCCGATCAACGCTGTCATGGGATTGTCTGCGGTATTGGAGAAATCCGGGCTTCCTGCCCGGGTTGTGGAGCGGCTTGAAGCAATATCTAAAGCGGGCCACCGGGTGGCAGAACAGATCGGGGATATTCTGGATCTGACAGAGATTGATATGGGAAAGCTCGTGGTCACACAGGAGGACTATATGGTTGATTCTCTGGTGAATGACCTGATGGCCCAGCTGACATATCTGGAGGATTACGGGCTTTCTTTGGTGATTGATCTGGAACCGGATATCCCTGCGGAACTGGTGGGGGATGCGGCAAAGATCCGGAAGATCCTCTGGCATCTGATCGGAAATGGATTCAAATTTACAAAAGAGGGCGGGGTCTATGTACACCTTTATTCGATATCGAGGGAGTATGGGGTCAACCTGGTTCTGGAGGTGAAAGATACCGGGATCGGAATGACGGAGGATGTGGTCGAGCGCGTTTATGAGAAATTCTATCAATCAGATTCGGGACACTCACGGACGGCAGGTGGACTGGGACTGGGGATATCGATTGTGAATGGGTTTGTCAAGGCCATGGGTGGTGTCCTTTCGATTGCCAGCAAACCGTCAGAGGGGACAACGGTCCGGGTCAGTCTTCCACAGAAGGTGGGCAGTCCGGAACCGGCGATCTCTATCCGTGACAAAGAACATTGTTTTGCAGCAGGATTTTTTGATTACGCGAAGGCAAGGCATCCTGGTGTGCGGGAGTACTATGCGGCAATGATTGCGCATTTGGTAAGCGGGCTTTCGATTGCGTACCACAAGGTGCAGACGCGGGAGGAACTGGAGAAACTGGCGGCGACGTCCCGGATTACCCACCTGTTTGTTGGGGTGGACAAGTATCTTGAAAACAGGGAGTATCTGGAACAGCTTGCACGGGGGATCCAGATCGCGGTCGTGGCGGATCAGAGTGTACCGGAGAAGGTGGGGAGGCGGATGACGCTGCTCCCGAAGCGCTTTTATGGCGGGCAGATCGCGCATTTTCTGAACCGGACGTCAGACGAGGCAGACACAGTGGGAGAAGGAAAGCTGAGCTGTCCGGGTGTCCGTGTACTGATGGTGGATGCTGAACCGATGAATCTACTGGTTGCCAGAGGAATCTTTGAGGCGTATGGAATGGCTGTGACGACCGCGTCCAGTGGAGATGAAGGGATCTCCTTGTGCAGAGAGACGGATTATGATATTATTTTTATGGATCATATGATGCCGGGGATGGATGGTGTTGAGGCGATGAAACGGATTCGGCAGGATGCGGCAAAAGAGAAAAAGGATCCGAAGATTGTTGCACTGACAGCCAATGCAATCAGTTCCGCAAAAGAAATGTTTCTTTCGGTTGGGTTTGACGGGTTTGTAGCGAAGCCGATTGAGATAACGGATCTGGAACGGGTGTTGAAACGCATCTTGCCGGAAACAGTGATTCTATATACAAAAGAAACAGAACAGCCAATTCATGAGGAAACGAAGTCAGGAGAAAGACAGGGAGAGCCTGCCGTGTATTCCGGGGATGCGGGATTGGGTGCACATGAAGAAGGGCAAAATCGATTTGACAGGCTTGCGGAATTTGGTGTGGACCTAGATCAGGGCATGGGATACTGCAACAATGAAGCAGACTTTTATATCCTGCTGCTGCTGGAATACGCAAAGAACCGGAAACAGAAGCTTGCGGAGCTGGAACGTTATTATGAAAGTGGGGATTGGGGGAATTACAGCATCCGGATCCATGCAGTCAAAAGCACATCCAAGATCCTTGGTTCGAATGAATTATTTGAAAAAGCAAGATTCCTGGAGCTTTCATCAAAAAATAAAGCAGGCGCTTCGGAACTTCCAACCAGGGAGATGCGTGAGATGCACGGTGCGTTCCTGCGGCTCTATGGACAGCTGATGGATCTCATCGTGGAGGAGTTTGGGGAAGATACAGAGGAATCGGAAGGCCATAGCATCGAGTTTGATCCGAAGCCGCAAATGGCGGGAGGGAAGGCATCATGATGAAACGATTGGTCGCTTTGGTCAATGATGAGGCACGTTCGATCCAGGAACGGCTGTTTATCGTATTTGCGGTCCATGCATTGACAGCAACGCTGCTGCTTTTTCTGGCAGGTGTCTGCATCGGGGAAAGCGCGGTCGATCTGGCTGCACTGGGCACTGGATTTGTGGTTATGTGTATCCTGGCATGGGTTGCAGTCCGATACAAAAAGATACAGATGGTTGCAGCGATTATCTCTGCACTTCTGATCTTTCTTCTTCTTCCGCTTACGTTCTTCACGGGCGGGGGGATCAATGGAGGGACGCCGATCTGGTTTATCCTTACACTGTTGTTTATCAGTGTGATCCTGATTGGGAAGACAAGGGTTGTTTTCCAGGCCTGTGAAATCCTTGTAGGGACGTGCTGTTATCTGCTGGCATATCTGAACCCGTCTTGGATCACGGAGCATGACCGTGCGGGTGCGTATATTGATGCGTATGTGTCCCTGGTTCTGGTATGTTCGCTGATGAGTGTGATGGTGTGGCTTCCGATCCGGATCCTGACCGGGGAAATGGAGAAATCACAAAAAAAGAGTGAAGAGATCGAGGAGCTGAACCGGACGCAGAACCGCTTTTTTTCCAGTATGAGTCATGAGATCCGGACACCAATCAATACAATCATTGGTCTCAATGAAATGATCCTTCGGGAAGACATTTCGGACGAGGTGGCGGAAGATGCGCGGAATATCGAGTCTGCGTCAAAGATCCTGCTTTCGATTATCAATGATATCCTGGATATGTCCAAGATTGAATCCGGGAATATGGAGATTGTCCTGGCGCCGTATGATGTGGCGAATATGCTTTCTGAAATTGTCAATATGGTCTGTGTGCGCGCGGCTGAGAAGGGGCTGCAGTTTGGCGTGGATGTGGATCCAAGCTTGCCTTCCAGAATGTTTTCTGATGAAGTTCGAATAAAACAGATTTTAATCAATCTGCTGAACAATGCAGTCAAGTATACGCAGGAAGGCAGGGTTTCCCTTTCTGTCCATTGCAGGGAAACGGAAAAAGGCAGGGTGCTGGTGACTTATTCGGTAGAGGATACCGGTATGGGGATCCGGAAGGAAAGCATCCCGCATCTGTTTGATGCGTTCCGCCGGGAAGATGTGGAGAAAAACAAATATATCGAAGGAACCGGACTCGGACTTTCGATTGTCCGGCAGCTGGTGGATCTGCTGGGTGGGAATATTTCCGTGAACAGTGTCTATACAAAGGGCTCATCCTTTGTGGTATCCATTGAACAGGAAGTGGTGGATGCGGACGTGATCGGCGAGTTTGATCCTGCCAAAGTGCTGCAGGGGGCGGACCGTGAAGTCTATCGTCAGAGCTTTGAGGCGCCGGATGCGCGTGTGCTGATTGTGGATGACAATTCGGTGAATCTGCTGGTGGCCAGCAAACTGCTGCGTGAGACACAGGTTCAGGTTGATACGGCAGAGAGTGGGCAGGCGTGTCTGGATCTTGCGTGGCGAGTTCATTATGATGTGATTTTTATGGATCACATGATGCCGGAGATGGACGGAATCGCCTGTTTGCATGCGCTTCGTGAGCAGTCCGGCGGATTGAACCGGGATACGCCGGTGGTTGCGCTGACAGCGAATGCGGGAAGCCAGAACCAGGTACTGTACCGTCGGGAAGGGTTTGATGCCTATCTGGTCAAGCCGGTTGAAGCGTCGCTTCTGGAGAAGACACTTCTGGAATTGCTTCCGGAAGAACTGGTGCGCGTCAAGATCCAGGAAGAAGATACATTTTCTGTGGACGATATCGTCTGGGAAATGCGCCGGGATATTCCGCTGATGATCACGACAGACAGCCTGTCCGATCTTCCGGAGGAACTTTTGGAGGACTTGCAGATTCCGGTTCTTCCGTATCGGGTATATATAAACGATGGTGTGTTCTGGGATGGCGTGGAGGCGGAAGGGGATGTCGTAATCCGATACCTGCAGGACAAGATGGCAAGTGCCAGGAGCGAGGCTCCCGGTGTGCCGGAATACGAAGAATTCTTTTCGCGCCAGCTAACCGGTGCACAGCATATGATCCATGTTTCGATTGCAAAATCAATCAGCAGAGGGTATGAAAATGCCAGCGAAGCTTCGCTTGCGTTCTATAATGTCAATGTTTTTGACTCCGGACATGTATCCGGCGGGACGGGGCTTTTGGTATTGAAGGCAAAAGAACTGGCGGATGCCAGGGTGCTTGACACGGCACAGATCATCCAGGAACTGGAGCATGTACGGGACAGGGTCCAGACCAGCTTCGTTGTCGATGAAACTGAGTATTTGTACCGGAGCGGGGAGATTTCGCAGCAGCTCCATAAAATCTGCGAGGCATTCATGCTGCATCCGGTGATCGAAATGCGCGGAGGCTTTATGCAGGTGGTAAGGATTCTGGTGGGCGGCAGCAGGCAGGCGAAGCAGGCCTATATCCGGAAAGCGCTCCGGAGGCCGGAGGAGATTGATACGTCCGTGCTGTTCCTGACCTATGTGGGGATGAAGCAGGCAGAGGTGGAACGGATCCGTGACGAGGTGCTGGCGCGGGTGCCGTTTGAACGGGTCTATTTGCAGAAGGCGTCCCCTGCCATTTCGATCCATTGCGGGCCGGGAACATTCGGGCTGATCTACACGGACCGGTAAGCCGGCCGGATGCGGTTTTGCATCGTTCCTATTTAATTCGAAAATGCCAAAAACCCGATCTTCCGT
>CADBTO010000033.1 GCA_902797565.1 uncultured Lachnospiraceae bacterium | reverse complement strand
CTTAGAACAAACTCCGACTGCGCGTTCTACGTCGGACGGAGTGAGGTTCGGCGCGAAGCGACGCATCCTCACGGAGTCAAAGGGGCGGTTTCATTGTTCGGCGGAGCCGAATAATGGAAGCGCGTGATCGCGAATTGAGAAGCGCACAAAGGAGTTCTTAAATAGGAGGACAAAAAAATGCCAATGAGAATGACGGGTCTGACGTCCGGACTGGATACGGAATCCATCGTCGGCGCACTGGTGATGGGGACGAAGACCAAGAAAGAGAAAATAGAGAAAAAGAAGACCAAGCTGGAATGGACACAGGATGCGTGGAAAGACCTGAACAAGAAAGTCTATAGCCTGTATACAAGCCTGGATTCCATGCGCCGGACACAGGGATATGCCCTGCAGAAGACGAACGTTTCGGACCAGAGCAAGGCGAAGGTTTCCGCAAGCGGCGCGTTCAACGGGACATTCAAGCTGCAGGTGAACCAGCTGGCACAGACCGCTTCGCTGGCAGGCGGAATGATGAAGGCGAGCGATGAGGACAGCAAGATCCTGTCCACCAGCAAGATGTCTGCGCTGGGGCTTACAGACGATGATTTTAAGCTGACCAAAGAAGGCGCGGATGGGGAAAGGTATCGCTATGCGGAGCTGGAAGTCAAGGTCGGAGGCGAGACAAAGACGCTTGAAATCAAGCAGAATGCGTCCATCAGTGATGTGGTGGAACAATTCCGGAATGCTGGATTGAAAGCGAATTTTGACGAAAAGCAGCAGCGTTTTTACATCAATTCCAAGGACAGCGGCAAAGAAGCGGGCTTTGAGATTCTCCAGACCAAGGTGGGAGGGACAGACGAGGAAAAAGAAAAACGATCCAAGCTGCTGAGTGCGTTTGGCTTGAAGACGATGGACGCAGATGCGTATGATGCGTATACTGGTGATGACAAGAACAGTTATGCCCGCATGTCCGCAGGCCAGGATGCAAAGATCACGCTCGATGGCGTGAAATACACGAATAAAGAGAACAGTTTTTCGGTCAACGGCTTGACGATCGAGGCGATGGACACGACGGAGGAGGGTAAATCCGTCACCATTACCACATCCACTGATACCCAGGGATTGTATGACAAGGTTAAAGATTTCCTGACAAACTATAATGAGGTCATCAACGAGCTGTATTCCAATTACAACGCGGACTCTGTCAGCAAAGACTATCAACCGCTGACAGAAGATCAGAAGGCGGAGATGTCCGATAAGGAAATCGAAAAGTGGGAGACAAAGGCAAAGAGCGCGCTGCTTCGCCGGGATACCACGCTGAATAATATCATCAATTCCATGACCCAGGCAATGGGCGGGATGTATGAGGTAAATGGCAAGAAAATGTCGCTTACATCCTTTGGCATCCATACGATGGGGTATTATAGCTCCGAAAAGAACCAGCAGTACGCATACCATATTGATGGAGACGAGGAGGACAGCCTCACATCCGGAAATACGGACAAGCTGATGAAAGCGCTGCAGGACAATCCGGACGAGGTGATCGGGCTGTTGACAAAGGTCACGCAGCAGCTGTATACGAACCTGGACAACAAAATGAAGTCCACGTCCATGAGCTCCGCGTACACGATCTACAACGACAAGCAGATGACCAAAGACATCAATGCGTACAAGAAGTCCATCGCCGAGTGGGAGAAAAAGGTGACAGAGCAGGAAGATCGGTACTATAAACAGTATTCCAGGATGGAATCGACGCTGACAGAGATGCAGAGCAAAATGTCCAGTTTCACGTCCTATATGGGCGGCTGAAAAGCATGATAAGGGTGGCGGCGTAGGGAAAACGCGAATCGTAATCGGGAGGATTTTATGGCAGTTCAAAATAACCGTTTTGCAGCATACCAGAGGAACAAAATCTTGACGGCTTCTCCGGCAGAGCTGACGCTGATGCTTTATGAAGGGGCGATCAAATTTTGTAATATTGCAATCACGGCGATTGAGAACAAGGAAATTGAGAATGCCCACAACAACATCAAGAAGGCAGACCGTATTATCGAAGAGTTCCAGGTGACACTGGACGAGAAATACGAGGTGTCTCAGGAATTCAAGAAGGTGTACGACTACCTCCGGCGCAGGCTTTTGATGGCGAATGTGAAAAAAGGCGAGGAAGGCAAGGAAATCCTGAATGAAGTCCTGGAACATCTGCGGACGATGCGGGATACCTGGAAGGAACTGATGAAGCTGACCAATAATGGGACGAAGTTGAGTTGAGGAAAACCGGGGGTGTTTGTGGGATGACGGATGAGCAGCGGGATATGCAGAATTATGTGAAGATCCTGGAGGAAAGTCTGGAGAAAAAAGTGGCGGTCCTGGAGCAGATCTCTCTGGAGAATGGCGTACAGGCGCAGATCCTGACAGATCCGGCGGCAGGGCCGGATGAATTCCAGGACAATATAGAGCGGAAGGAAAACCTGATTTCCCAGATCCAGTCTTTGGATGACGGTTTTGAGGCACTTTTTGACCGTGTGAAGCTGCAGCTGGAAAAAGACCGGGATCAGTACAGGGAAGACATCGAGCGGATGAAAGAACTAGTGCGCCGGGTTACGGAACTGGGCGTGAAGGTACGCGACCAGGAGCAGCAGAATTTCAAGCTTGCGGAGCGGAAATTTGCCAATGTGCGAGGGCAGGCACAAAAGGTCCGGAGGAGCGAGCGTGCGGTAACCCAGTACTATCAGACAATGGGAAAGCTGGATTTCACCAATCCGCAGTTTTTTGATAACCAGAAGTAGCAGAAAATCGGGCAAGGGAGATGCTAATCCTCACCTGCTCGCCGCGCGGGGTGCGCCCGGCTCTGCCGGCGCACCCCGTCGCATACAAAATAACCCCCTCCGGAATACCGGAGGGGGTTTAATTTTCGATTTTGATTTCACTCATAATTTTTCATCCACCAAAAGTCCGGCGTAGACACTTGCCGCATAAGGCGCTGCCCAGGTTTTGCCGGGATTCTTGTATTCCACAGCGACTTTGTCCACATAGTTCAGCGGATTGATGGAAGTCTTGTTTGCTTCGCGGGAAAGCGATTCCTTGAAGCGGTTCAGGAAACGGAACGTATCGCCGCTTTTTTCACCAGTTACAGCCTGTGTGATGGTGTCCCGGTCCAGCGTGAGGTTTTTGTCCTCGCCAACAGAGATCCCCACCTGCGAGAGCTCTTTGGAAAAGCCCCTTGCCAGTCCGGAGATTTCATTTAGAAGCTGGTTGTTCCCTTTCTTTGTGCTGTACTTCTGGCCGACTGCGATAAAGCCGTTGTACGAAGTCAGCAGTTCTTCCACACTGTCCGCGATTGCTTCGGTATTCGCCTTGAACCCGATTTTTGCCGGCTGATCCTCCGGCGTGGTGTCTTTCAGCGTCAGTTCGAAGGCATGGTTGATTGTAAAATTGTTGGACAGCGAATGGTGTTCATTGCCATTCAGCTTAAAATCGGAACTGCTCGCTTCGCTGGCAACGTTCGCGATACCCAGCGTGTTCAGCTCGTTCCAGGAGTTGTCCGTTGTGATCTTGAACAGGAATTCTTCGTTTTCTGCAAGGCCGGTTTGCCGGGATGTCAGCCTGAGCGCGGTCATTCCGCGGTTCTCCATAACCTGCGCCCGAAGGCCCACATCGGAAGTGTTCACCAGACGCGCAATTTTTGTCTGGATCTGCTTGTTTGTATCCGAAGCGTCCACGTTGAACTGGAACTCATAGGAATGCGCAGTGGTCTGCAGATTAAAGCTATAGGAACCCGGTTCAAAGCTGCGCTTTGAAGCAGGCAGATAATTTCCTTCGTTTACCTGCGGCGTTGCCAGTTTATCCACGCCGAGGTAGAAAGTGGAATTTGTTTCGCCGTCTTCCGGACCGACATAGGTCACCTCAACGGCATCTGTATTGGAAGAGGTCGCGATCTTCTTATGGAATACTGATTCGATCCCGCTGTCTTCCGTAGAAAGGGAAGCGACCACATTCTGCATATGGTGTGCGCTTTCTTTCAGGTCGATCGCGAATTCCGCCACATCCCGCGTGAATTTTATCTTGTATAGAGGAGAGTTCTTGTTTGTGCGAACCATCCTGTTGTATACATCCTTGAGCTCACTCTTTTTGTGTGAATCGTAACGATTCTGTCTAAGTTGCGCGCTGTAGGCGTTCAGATAGTAGTTGTATACGCTGCTGTTTATTCCCGCCATGGAAGCCCCCTCCTTTCTATAGATTTCATCATGGTTCTCCCTTATTTGCACGGACGGAATGCTTTCGGGATTGATTTCTGTTGATTTATACTCCCGCGCATTCGTGCCATAGCCCCCTCGACATTATAATACCACTTTTCAAGTACAAAGTCACCAAATAATTAACCGTAAAACTTAACGAAATTTCATAAATTTTTTGTGCATTTTTAATGAAACATTGCAACGAACATTTGGTTGACTTTTTTTGAAAAATATGGTATTCTTGGCGGGCGATGGAACAGCGTTAGGAACATATTGGTGGTGGGTTCTTTTTTTTTGCATGAAATTGTCTTGCTTTTCAAGGCGGTTTTATGATGAAAATGGCAATCCGCCAAAAGCGTATGGGAGGTGGAAGCCAGATGCGAGTAAGGGCTACCTTGGCTTGTACAGAATGCAAGCAGCGGAATTACAATACCACAAAGAACAAGCAGACCCATCCCGACAGGATGGAAACGAAAAAGTACTGCCGGTTCTGCCGGAAGCACACCTTACATAAGGAAACAAAGTAAGGCGGTGAAGCTGTATGGCAGGAGCGAATGAGAAGAAAAAGGAGAAAAACGGCGTTTCAAACTGGTGGGACGGCGTGAAGACAGAGTGGGGCAAGATCGTCTGGGCAGATCGCCAGCTGGTGACCAGCCAGACTTCAGCGACCATTGTCATCTCTGTAATCATCTCTCTTTTGATCGTGCTTTTTGATATGGTGATCCAGTTCGGTGTTGACAAACTGGTGAATCTGACATTTTGAGACCCTGAGATCCAGGCGTCGCTGATTGGAGGTATCGTATTTTATGGAAGATGCACACTGGTATGTGGCGCATACTTATTCAGGATATGAGAATAAGGTGAAGGCGAATATTGACAAAACTGTAGAAAACCGTCATCTTGAGGACCAGATCCTCGAAGTCCGTGTGCCCATGCAGGAAGTGACGGAGATGAAAAATGGTGCCAAAAAGAAAGTTTCGCGGAAGCTTTTCCCCGGCTATGTCCTGGTAAACATGATTATGAACGAGGATACCTGGTATGTGGTCCGGAACACGCGGGGCGTGACCGGGTTCGTGGGACCGGGATCGGATCCTGTGCCGCTGACGGAAGATGAAATGAAGGCGCTTGGCATTCGGGACGAAGTGCAGATCCAGATCGACATTGCCGAAGGCGATGCCGTGACAATCACCGGAGGTGTCTGGAAAGATACGGAAGGTGTGGTGACTGCGGTCAACGAAGGCAAGCAGACCGTGACCGTTGGCGTGGAGATGTTTGGCAGGGAAACACCGGTGGAGATCGGGTTTGAAGATGTCGAAAAGCTGAAGTAATTGTAATTCTGAAAAGATTTTGGAACGATGAACCATCGTTTTGGAATCGACATTATACGGAGGAAGTTGAAAGTGGCAAAGAAGATCGAAGGCTATATCAAGCTCCAGATTGCTGCCGGGAAAGCGACCCCGGCTCCGCCTGTTGGCCCGGCTCTAGGCCAGCACGGTGTAAATATCGTGGAATTTACAAAGCAGTTCAATGCAAGGACTGCTGATATGGGGGACACGGTTGTCCCGACTGTGATCACTGTCTATGCGGACAGGAGTTTTACGTTTATTACCAAGACCCCGCCTGCAGCTGTCCTGATTAAGAAGGCTGCAAAGATTGACAAGGGTTCAGGTGTTCCGAACAAGACCAAAGTGGCGAAGATCACAAAGGCACAGATTCAGGAGATCGCTGAAACAAAGATGCCGGATCTGAACGCTGCAACCGTTGAAGCGGCCTGCACAATGATCGCGGGTACCGCAAGGTCCATGGGTGTTGAAGTAGTAGACTAAGGCTGCCGGACGCCTTGCGGTACGGATTTCGTGCAAGTACGGGTCCGGCGCAGGGTTTGTGGTGGCATGAATGTGGGAGCGTAGAGCCCGCGTATGAACCACAGGAGGTTTTCATGAAAAAGAGTAAGAAATACAGGGAGGCAATTGCCTCTTTTGAGAAGCAGAAGCTTTATGATCCTGAGGAAGCTTTGGGTATCGTGAAGAAGAACGCGACAGCGAAATTCGACGAGACCGTGGAAGTACACATCCGGACAGGCTGTGATGGCCGTCATGCGGATCAGCAGGTTCGTGGCGCTGTCGTACTGCCCCATGGTACTGGGAAGACAGTGCGCGTGCTGGTTTTCGCAAAGGGTACGAAACTGGACGAGGCACAGGCTGCCGGTGCGGATTATGTGGGCGGCGAAGAGCTGATTCCGAAGATCCAGAACGAAGGCTGGTTTGAGTTTGATGCGGTCGTTGCAACACCGGACATGATGGGCGTCGTCGGCCGTCTGGGCCGCGTGCTTGGCCCGAAAGGCCTCATGCCGAACCCGAAGGCTGGAACGGTGACCATGGATGTGACCCGTGCGATCGAGGATATCAAAGCTGGTAAGATTGAGTACCGCCTGGACAAGTCCAATATTATCCATGTTCCGGTGGGAAAAGCTTCCTTCAGTGAGCAGGATCTGGCAGACAACTTCCGTGCGCTGATGGATGCAATCGTAAAAGCAAGGCCTGCGGCTGTGAAGGGCGCTTTCCTTCGTACTGTGACAGTGACCTCGACGATGGGGCCTGGTGTGAAGGTGAACCCGCTGAAGGTTGGGGCATAATTTTTTGCGAAATGCGCAGAAAAAAATAAAAAACGGTTGACATTCCAAAAAATATGTGATAGATATAGATGGTGCGTTTTTTGACGCACCACGGTCTTCCGGGATTTTTCCGGAAAGCCGGACGATGTGCCGTAGACAGCAGGTGCTGGCCATTCCATCGCAGCCAGCGGAAATCCTGCCGAGGACAGATGATTGGAAGATTCTCCCCTGTATTTTTGCAGGGTTGATTCAGATATGAATTGTTCTCCCTGTCTGCTGCGTGCATGCGTCGGACAGGGATTTTATGTATACGAGGGGTTCGTAAAGAAAGTTTCCGGCATTGCCGGGCGTACCCCGCGTGGTGAGTGGGGGAGGTTTGCGTTCCCCTGCTTGATTGACAAAGGAGATTGCAATGGCGAAGGTTGAATTAAAGCAGCCCATTGTGGAAGAAATTTCCGCAAACATCAAGGATGCTGCTTCTGTAGTCGTTGTAGATTACTGCGGGCTGACTGTGGATCAGGATACTGCGCTCCGGAAGCAGCTCCGTGAAAACAATGTAACCTACAAAGTCTACAAAAACACAATGATGCGATTCGCTGTCAAGGATACGGAGTTTGAGCCTCTGACCGAGGTGCTGGCTGGTCCTTCTGCGATTGCTATTTCAAAAGAAGACGCGACTGCTCCGGCACGCATCATTGCAGAATTTGCAAAGAAAGCGCCGAAGCTGGAGATCAAAGCCGGTGTCGTGGAAGGGGATTTCTATGATGCAAAGGCTATGGAAGAGATTTCCTCGATCCCGCCGAGGGATGTCCTGATTGGACGCCTGCTGGGAAGCCTGCAGAGCCCGATCACGAATATCCTGCGCGTGATGAACCAGATCGCGGAAAAGGGCGGCGGAGAGGCTGCTGCGGCAGCTGCACCGGCGGCAGAAGCAGAAGCACCTGCGGAAGAGGCGGCAGCATAATATACGTCGCTGTGCGCGAAATGGCACGCGCAAAGGTGTTCTGAAATGATCAAATGTGGCTGCGTGCTTTTGATGGGCGCGCAAAAAGTTCTTATAAGTTCTTAATAGGAGGAACATATATCATGGCGAAGCTGAGCAAGGAAGAGTTTATTGAAGCGATCAAAGAGCTGACCGTTCTGGAGCTGAACGAGTATGTAAAGGCAGCTGAGGAAGAGTTTGGTGTGTCTGCTGCTGCAGGCGTTGTTGTGGCTGCTGCAGGCGGCGCTGGTGAAGCTGCGGAAGAGAAGGACGAGTTCGATGTGGAGCTGACAGAGGTAGGCCCGAACAAGGTCAAGGTCATCAAGGTTGTCCGCGAAGTGACAGGCCTGGGCCTGAAAGAGGCAAAGGATCTGGTAGACAACGCTCCGAAGATCGTCAAGGAAGCTGCAGACAAGGCTTCTGCAGAGGACATCAAGGGCAAGCTCGAAGAGCAGGGCGCGAAGGTGACATTGAAATAATAGATCATAGATTGCGAAAGCAAAACCCCTCCCAACCGGGAGGGGTTTTTGTTGAACTTTGATGATTTAACCATTGTCCTCGATGCCTTTCTGGGTATCTTCGATCAGGGCTTTCAGCAGGGCCTCCACTTTTTGCGGGTCATTCGCATCGTTTGCTTCTTTGACGTCTTTCAGATCCTGCAGGAGCCTGCGCAGATAACTTTTGAACACGCCCATATCTTTTACACCTCAACTCTCCAAAAAAATAAAAAAAAATTAAAAAAATGCT
>CADBTO010000032.1 GCA_902797565.1 uncultured Lachnospiraceae bacterium | reverse complement strand
CTGAAAGTAATACATCCGCCGCTGGATCGATCCATCCGCCGCCTTTGCCTGCCCGAAAAACAGCCCTTTCGGCAGCTTGCTCTCCTGGATATACGCATACCAGTCCGTCCCATACGCCCGCTCAATCCGCTGGAGCTTCGCCCCGTTGATGACGGAGGGGTTGTCCAGGTACAATCGGAACACCGTCCCGGACGTCCCCTCCACCAAATCGATCAGCGTATATTCAAAGAACCCCCGGTATGCAGTGTAATATTCCAGGCCGCTGTGGAAATCCTTCTGGATAAAGTCATTGATATACCGGCTCGTATAAATCGCCGCCGCCAGCCTGGACACACTGTCCACCTGATCCAGCAGCGTATCCCGCACAGACATCGCCTCACTCTCCAGCGCCTGCTGGAACGACGCTTCCTCTGTCCGGTAGAGAAAAGAGAACACGAAGACGTCCGTGAGCAAAATCGGGATCAGCACGCAGAGCAGATGGAATACGGCAATCTCGTTCCTGCTCTGCCAGCCGCTGATCGTTTCACGGATTTTTGCTCTCATTTCATTCCGCCCGCTTCAGGTCAAACCACGCAAAATCGCAGGTATTCCCGCCGGCCTGCCCGTTCGAGGACGTATACATCCCCAGCGTGCAGCCAACAAACCCGCCGGCCTCCTCCGTGGTATACGGCAGAAGGTCAATGCCCTCTTTCAAAAGCCAGGTTTCCCCTGCTTCCCGAATCCAGACGCACGCCTGCTGCTCCTTCCCCTTGATCAGGATCTCAACCGGCTCCGCTGCATCCGCCTGCAGTCCGCGCTCTGCGATGACTTCCTCCGCGCCCTTGACCACGGTACGAATCCGGACACCGCGCCCGCTTCCGGACTGAACAATTTCCACCACCATGTGGTTCTCGTGGTTTTGGAACAGCACAACCCCGCCGCATTCATGTTCCGTTTTCGGGTCAAAGACCACCCCGCAGCTTGCCGCAAAGCCATAATCTTTCTGGCGCAGCCCCAGATACGAAGGATAGCAGGTATCCTCGATCCGCTCCGGACGCGTATAAAGCCGCAGGTACCCCGGACGCTCGGTCAGGGAATAAATGGTTTCATCCCGTTTTTCGATGCCCACCAGCCTCTGATCCAATTCCTTCCCATGGAAATGCAGGCTGTCAGACCAGTCGTTCTCTTCCGCAAACAGATGTTCCGCAAGCGGCAGCTCCACCGTTTCTTCCAGCCGTCCCACGCCTTGCGCAATGACCGGCCATCCATCTTCCCATTCCACCTTTGCCAGGAAGGTCTCACGGCCGATGCTGCAATGCCGCTTGCACTGCCGGGATGCCAGCATCACGATATACCAGTTCCCGTCCGCGTCGTCCACCAGGTCGCCATGCCCCGCATAGATGATCGGGTAATCCTTCCCCAGATTCCGGTGGGAGAAGATCGGGTTCCGCGGGCATCCTTCAAACCAGTGGAACAGTTCCTTGGAACGCGCCACGGAAATCGCATGCTCCGGCCCGGTGCCGCCTTCCGCGTGCACCAGGTAATACCAGTCGCCGATCTTGTAAAGATGCGGGCCTTCCGGCCAGATCACGTCCTTGACCGCACCTTTCCAGATCGCCATGGACTCCCCGACCAGCTGCTTTTTCTCCAGATCCAGTTCCTGTACCCAGATTTCCCAGTCCCCATTGTACCGGTCGCCCTCCGGGTTTGGCCGTGTCCCAACGTAATAGCACTTTCCATCATCATCAAAGAACAGCGACGGGTCGATTCCCGGACAATCTTCCAGATAATTCGGCTCAGACCAGGGGCCTTCCGGCTTCTCTGCCGTGACATAAAAATTCCCGCCATGGCTTACATTGGTCGTGATCATATAATAGGTGCCTTCATGGAAACGGATCGTCGGCGCGAAGATCCCGCGGGAAATCTCCCCGTCCACCGGCAGCTGGCTCTCACGGTCCAGGATGTTGCCAACCTGCTCCCAATGCGCCAGATCCTTGCTGTGGAACAGCGGCACGCCGGGTGCGTATACAAAACTGGAAACAGCAATATAAAAATCCTCTCCCGCCCGGCAAATGGACGGATCCGGATAAAACCCTTTCAAAATGGGATTATGCGCAATAGACATTCCTGAAAACTCCTTTCAAAAACAAACAGCGATCAGGGGGATATGAATCCCCCTGGCCGATTTTATTTTACAACACCGAATCCTAAGATTGTAAACTTCCTGCGTTCGCCTTCCTCTTCCACACGGATCTCCACCCTGTGATGGCCGCTTTCCTTCTCCTGGATCAGGATCAGCGGATTGCAATGGCACCAGCGGTTCACATAGGGATCCAGATCCCGGACAAATTCCCCGTCCACATAGGCCTTCGCCACCGCCGCGTCCTGCTCTCCGGAATCTTTCATGATGACGACAAGCGCCTTGCAGTCAACTTCCATCATAAAGCTTCCCTGAGAACCCTGTGCACCGTCATACATCCAGTTATACGGGAACTCCGGTGTCACGTCAAGATCCAGATCCATCTCCACAGACTGCAGCTCCGTATCCGTAAACGTAAATCCGCCCGCCTCGATCTGCGCCAGATCCGTATGGTCTTTCTTGTCCATGCAGAGTACTTCATCAAAGGTATTCCCAATCGCCGGTGCATCTGCCATACGCGGATCATAAGCGGTGTCTGTTTCTTCCGCATCCATCACGCGCTGAACCAGCTGGATGATGCAGTCTGCCATCACCGTATGTCCCAGGTTTGTTGGATGGAAGCAGTCATAGAAATACTGCCCCTTCGTCATAATCCGGTTTTCCCGGTCATAGAACTGCGGTACAACCGCATCCTTCACGCTGACCATCGGCAGGTCATAGCGCTTGCCGACCGGGATCAGGCGTTCCTGCAGGTTGTAATCATCCGCAAATACAGAGAACAGCAGCAGCACCGCCGGCTCACCGGGCAATGCCAGGGATTTGCGCACCAGGCTTTCATAGCAGTCTCCCTTGGTCTCATCGCCTTCGTCATTGACCGCAAACTCAATCACCACAAGATCCGGCGATACCTTCCCGTCCCGGAGCACATCCCGGTCGAAGCGGATCATCCCGAATTCAGACGGTGTCCCGCCAACACCGGCTTTGACATAATGGATGTTCTCACCATCCCCCAAAAGGGCTTTGATTCCGCAGAACGATTTCCATGCATAGCATTCCGTATTGATCGGCGTCGCGCCCGCGCCCTGCGTGATCGAACCGCCGATATACGCGATCGTGACATCCTCTCCCGCCTTCGCTTTCTTGATCAGCTTCGCGATGCGGCAGGTATTGCCCATCTGGATCGTCGATTTCGCGACCATTTCCTTATATTCCGCAGATGCCGTATCCACCGGCTTCTCTTCGATCTGGGGCGGTGCCTCAAACCCGTCATTCAGATAAAAACGGACCGTCAGATATGCTTTCTTCCCTGGCTCCGGCATATAGATCTTCATCTGCCCCGGCACATCATCATCCGGCTTCCAGTCCACTTCCTGCAGGCGGATCATATGCTCCGACCCATCCGCCGGGAGCCTGGTTTCCAGATTCGCGCCGCCGCCATAAAGATCCTGTTTCCCATACATCTGGAAAATGTATTCCACCTCGGATGCCTTGTCTTCCATTTCAACAGACACGCCCATGGCATAAACCAGCTCCCGGATGCCTGCCACAGTGCCCATCAGCTCCAGCAGCTTCTCGTCCTGCACATTCCCAACGACTTTCGCGCGGCTTTCCAGGCGCCCGTCATTCATATAGAGATAGGAAACACCCCGCCCGTCTTCCTTCGCCCCAAAGAGCTCATGGTCTTTGTAGATATAAAAAAACGGCCGCTGTTTCTCCGGATCCGTTGGTGCCTTTGCAATCTGCATGCTCATATCTTTTTTTCGTCCTCCCATCATACTGCCTGGCCCGCGGCACCGGGAACGGTGCCGCCGCCGAAGCCCTGCTATCTTCCATTATTTGGTTCTATCGAGTCTATCTCTTTTACTGCCCCATCGCCTGCTGCCGTCCCTTCAGCCTCGCCAGCAGCCTCGCCCGTCCCGTCTTTCGCTGCCTCCTCCCCGTTCATTCCGGGAATCAGCTGTGCGAGCTGCTTGTCAAAATCTTTACTGATATAATACAGCGATACAGTTGTGCAGAACAGCCAGATCGCCAGTCCCCATTGCATATACCACAGGCAGATGATGTACGGAAGCACCGTCACAATCAGGATCACTGCCATTTTCGGAATATTCAGGATCGCCATCACAACCGATCCTTTGAACAGCTCCCGACTGGACAGGTGGAACCTCGCCAGAAGATAGGATGCACCATACAGCACGGACCAGAACAGGAAGGTCATCACGCCCAGCGCAATCACCAGCGGCGAAGGCAGCGCCATGGATCCGGTCGCAATCCTGCGCCAGTCATACACGAGCACCGCGATAAACACCACTGCCACCATCCAAAGCGGCGTCACCTGCCTGAAATTTTCCTTAAACGAATGGAAGTAGCTCTTCACCGCCGCCGGCTCCTCCCCGCGCACGATCTTCATCGCCACATAGTTCCGCGCCGTAAACGCCGCCCCCGCCGTAAAGACCGGCAGGCTGCAGAGCACGGTCAGAAGGTTCAGGATCACAAAATCCGCCACCTTCCCCAGGAACTCCATGAACTCGCTTTCCGGATTCAAGAAACCCATGCAAACACCCTCCTCACAAAACACTGCCCTTATCTTAAAAGAGTATCCTGCGCACTGCAACAGACAAAGTTTAGGACATTATGGGAAAAAATATGGAGTCCGTCTATGACGCGAATGGAGCAAGCCGCTCTTTGAATACCCGCATCATCTCATTCGTAAGGCTCAGGCTGTTCGGCTGTAATTCGATCTCTTCCCGCTTCACCCACGCGGCATATTTCAATTCATTTTCATCCATCCGGATCTCTCCTTCCCCCTCTGCCTCACAGAAAAACCCCATCAGGATATCCTGCGCCATTCCCCAGGGCTGGGACTTGTAATACCGGATATTCCTGACATGGATGCCCGTCTCTTCCAGAACTTCCCGTTCCACCGTTTCTTCGAGCGTCTCACCAATCTCTGTAAAACCTGCCACCAGCGCATTGTGCGCATAACCCCGCCGGTACTTTGTAAGCAGCAGGCAATCCTCCTTTACCACACCGACAATGACAGCCGGGTTGATTCTTGGATAAACCACATTCCCGCACGCTGTGCACCGGAGCGCCCGTTCTTTCTGATCCGGCATCAGGCGCTGTGCGCATTTCCCGCAATACCGGTTGTCCGCATACCACTTCCAGAGATGGTATGCCGTAAATGCCGCAAATACTTCCCTGCCAGGGCCTGCCGCGTCCCGGATTTCCCTGATTGAAAGAAAGGTAAACCCCTGTTCCTGCAGCCGGCTTTTGTAATCCGATCCATCCTGCACCTGCTCGCCCAGTACCAGAAAGAACCCCCGCGTATCGGTCGAAAAATCAATCGAAAACAGATAAATCGCGTGCGCCGCATCCCGGTCATCCCAATGCTTTGCGCCGGGAAACTCCAGCTTCCCATTTGATTCTTTGACAGAAAGCCGTCCTTCCCCGTCAAAAAACAGTACTGCGTCTTCCTT
>CADBTO010000031.1 GCA_902797565.1 uncultured Lachnospiraceae bacterium | reverse complement strand
TTCTGCTACTGCCCCCTGTATCTTCTGGGCGAACGCTGCGGCGGTGCATTCCACATCCTGCCCTCCGGAACAAAATCCTGCAAAGACTGCAGCTACCCCCACCATCCGGAACATTATCCGGAAATCAACCAGCGGCTGAAGGAATTGGCACATCACGCAGCCCGTGCGATACAAAGAATCGAGTAGGAAGGGGCCTCCTCCTACTCGTTCTTCCTGATCTTATAACGAGAACTTTGCCACTGCTGCCTGCAATTCCTTCGCGGAATTCGACAGCCGGTCGCTTGCCACCGCAATCTCCTGCATCGAAGCGCTCTGCTCCTCGCTCGCCGCAGATACATTCTCCGTCTCCTGGGAGACATTCCGACTCATCGTATCAATCTGTTCAATCGAAGACGAGATCCGTCCGGAACCGGTATTGAGTGCCGAAAGCAGCTCTTCCATATACCTGCTCCGCTTCGAAATCTCGGAAACTTCCTGAACGATCATATCGAAGGTCTCTCCTGCGCCGCGCACCACTTCTGTCCCTTCTTTCACGCTGTCCAGCCCAAACTGCATCGAAGAAACCGCTTCCTGGGATTTTGCCTGGATTCCGCCGATCAATTCCGTAATCTGTCCTGCAGCCCCATTACTCTGGTCTGCCAGTTTCCGGATCTCATCCGCAACGACCGCAAAGCCCTTCCCTGCTTCCCCGGCACGCGCCGCCTCAATCGAAGCATTGAGGGACAGCAGGTTCGTCTGCGCCGCGATATCGGAAATCGTATCCACGATGGAACTGATGGAGCCAAGCTGGTTCCCCAGCCCGTCCACAACCGCAGAGGTATCCGCCACAGAATTTTCGATGACCTTCATCTGCTCCACCGCATGCTGGACCTCCACGCTGCCCTGCTTCGCCTCTTCATTGGTCTTCTCGACCATCCTGCCGGATTCCGCAATCACTTCCGAGAACCGGTCCATCTTGTCCGAAAACTCCGTTGTATCCCCGTTCGCGCTCTCCACTGCAACAGACTGTTCATTGCAGGACGTCGCAACATTGACGATTGACTGTGCCACACGTTCGCTGACTGCCGCAGACTGTTCCGTATTCTCGGAAAGCTTCTCCGCTGCCTTATCTACCGCATTTGTCGTATCAATAATCTTGTCCATCAGGCCCCGGATCCCGCTATGCAGGGAAAGCACCGCACCGGACACCTGCCCGATCTCATCCCGCCGCGCCGAATGCCGGATCACGGCAGAATCGGCTGCAAGCGGCCGGAAGTCCCCGGCTGCCATACGATCCACATCGCCTGCCACAGCCTTCACAGGTTCCGTAATGAACCTACTGAGGAACGAAGCAATCACAAGTGCAATCAATATCAGTACGAGCGTAATCAGCGCCATCTTGACCAGGCTGGCCTGGATATCCTTCCTTGCCGCTTCCCGGTACGCATCCACAATCCCGTCAATATGGTCGATCCAGACACCGGTTCCAACCACCCAGTCATACGGCTGATAATACTGTGTGAAATTCCGTTTTGGAAGCGGCTCCGTCTCGTTCGGCTTTGCAAACATCAGGTCCGTAAAGCCGCTGCCGTTTTTCACCGCAACTTCGATCATCTCCTGGATGAAATGCTTGCCGGTCGGGTCCGTAAGGTCAATCCGGGACTTTCCCTCTGTATCACGTCCCAGAAGTACCACATTGACGCCCTCAGACGTGTCCATAAAGAAATAGCCGGCACCATCATCATAGCGCAGTTCCCGAACCGCGTCCGCCGCTGCCTTCTTCGCTTCTTCCTCGGTCATCTCGCCTGCTTCCTGCTTCGTATGGTAAAAGTCGATCAGCGAAACAGCCTCTTCCGTTTCGTGCCGCAGCTCCGCTTCAATATCCGTTACGATCTGCGCCCGATACTCCTCCATCCGCTTATCGTCGTTCCTCAGCGTGATCAGCGTAAAGATCAGCAACAGGATGACGGACGTGGCAATCATCACGCCGCCAATTGAAATCAACAACAGGGTCCGCATCGACCCTAAGCCATGCTTTTTCTGACTTCCCATTTGTAATACAACTCCTCTCTTTTATTTTCATCACCCCAGATCTTCTGCCATGAAATCCCGCAAATCCGTTTCGCCGCTGCCTCCCAGGGACACATCCCTGGACGCATAGACCAGCTGGAACGCGTTGGACGGGTTCATCCGGTAGAACTCTTTGATAATGCGGTTTACAACCATCGTCAGGTTGTTTTGCGAAAGATTCAGGAACAGTACAAGCTGCTGGGAACTGGAATAACGCGTCGTCACATCCACCTTCCGAACTGTGGAGTTGATCGCCAGCTTCAGGTAGTTCATTGCCTCATTACGCTCCTGCACCAGCTCCGACGTGTTGATATTCGCGTGGACGGAAAAAAGCACCAGCTGTACATTCCGCTCGTCCCGCTTCCCGATATTCTTCAGAAGTTCCAGCGTATGCCCAAACTCTTCATAATCCAGGTTCAAAGCCCCGTCATAGCTGTCCTTGTGCTCGATCACTGCTGTCAGGTTGTCCAGATCCTTCTCCATCGCACTCTCCCCGTTGTCTGAAGAATCCTCGTGGAAGATCTCAAATCCATCACCTCCCCTTGACTTCATATTGTATAACGCCTTTTCTGCCGCAGGCAGCAGGCGGTAAAACGCATTTCCGCTGTATTTCGAGTATGCCGCACCCACAGAAATCGTCACCTGTTCCAGTCCGTCTATCACCCGGACATTCGCCAGCACATCCTGGATCAGACGCTCAATCCGTTCCCGTGCCTCGTCTTCATTATCAATATTCTGGATAAAGCAGACAAATTCATCCCCTTCCACCCGTGCCGTCAGCATATTCTGCTCCTTTTGCACGAGTGCTTCAGCAATCGCCGCAAGGCAGTAATCCCCTCGCAGGTAGCCGTATTCGCGGTTCACATCCCGCAAATTGTCCACGTCTACTAAGACAATGATACCATCTGAACTCGCCAGCTCCCGCGTCACCTCTTCGATCACCATATTCATCGTATCCGCACTGGCAAGCGTTTCCAGAAGGTAACGGTCTGAATAATCATCCGCCAGGGATTCCAGCAGCATCTTATTGATCTTCAAAATCCCGGACGTCTCAATACCGGACGCTTTCCGACGTTCCGTATACCCCTGGTCATCCCGCCGCGGCTCTTCAAGCCGGTCTTCCCGCAAAAGCTTCACCATCGCATCCGCAACCACCGGATCAAACTGCGTCCCCCGGCAGTTTTCTATCTCACTGACGATATTTTCTTTTTTGAAGTGATGGCGGTACACCCGGTTGGAGTTCATCGCGTCGTAACTGTCTGCCACGCAGATAATCCGCGCCGCCTCCGGAATGTCTTTCCCGCCAATCCCCTCCGGGTAGCCCCTGCCGTCATAGCGCTCATGGTGGTAATGCGCCCCGATCTCCAATCCCGGAAATGCCCGCACGTCCTTCAGGATCTCCGCGCCAATCAGGGGATGCTGCTTGATAATGCCGAATTCCTCGTTGGAAAGCCTGCCGGGCTTGTGCAGCACCGTATCCGGTATCCCGATCTTGCCAATATCATGCAGAAGCGCGATATAATAAATATTCTCCGCCTCATCCTCGCTTTTTCCCAGTTCCAGGGCCAGCTGCCTGGAATACTGAGCCACCCGCTGACTGTGCCCTTCCGTGTACTCATCTTTTGCGTCAATCGTCTTTGCGATCGTCGTAATCGTCTGCATCACCATATCTTGCAGCAGCTCTGATTTATGGTTGATCTCCTCCACATATTCCCCATTGGTGCTGTGGATCCTGTCATACAGCCCTGCCGCCATATAACAGTAAGCAAACATCAGGATAATGCACGCGACCTGGATCTCCACGTCCCGGCTGTTGGATAGGCTGACCTGTCCCAGATGGATCTTCCAGCCGATACTCGCTGCATTGATTGCCAGAGACACCGCCCCCATCCAAAGGATCAGCTTTCTGTCGTGATAGAGGATGATGAGTGCCAGCATCGGGAAAATATAGGTAAATACAAACAGGCTGTTCCCTGTCGCCATCACAAACGCATATGTGGCAAAGTAACCCACGGCGTTCAGATACTTAAGCTTCCCCGTCTCCGGATGATACAGATAATAGGCCAGGGATACGAAAAATGGCACAAACGTAAAAAGCAGAAAGACGAAGAAATACTGTACCGTCCGTTCCCCCTTCACAATCTCAAGCAGGTATGCTCCCAGCAGAACCGCCACGATGACCGCCCAGCCCACCATCAGCTTCCTGTTGATCTGCCCATCCATCTGCGCATAGGACTTGCGTTCCTCTGAATACAAAAACATAAAAAGCCCTTTCCATAACAGTGCTTTCCGCGCTTTACGAAAACCAAAAAAATCAAACGGTTATAGTATAACTGATTCAAAACCATTCGTAAAGAAAAGAAACCGAAAAATACTTCAAAAACTTCTCAAAAATCCAAAAAAAATCTGAAAAATAACACTACACAAGCGAAACAAAATGTGATAGTATAGGCTTATTGTTCAAATTAGGAGAGGGGCGTTATATGATTACACTAAATGAGGTCACGCGGATTTGTCCGGGCTGCGGAAAACCCTTTACATTAGCCCAGGAGGATTTTGACGTCATGTTAAATCGCAGTATGACAAATCCCATTTACTGTTCAAATGGCTGCGCATGCGATGGCTGGGATCCCTCGGCAGTCCGCTTTGCTGCCTACCGCCGCCAGATGCGCGCAAACGAAAAGTAAGCAAGTTCCGATTCCCGAACAGGCAGGGGGGCGCGTCCAGTACCACTGGACGCGCCCCCCTGCTCATTCTCAAATCACTTCTAATAATTTCACCAGGAATTCATATGTTCGTTTCACGCTTTCTGCTTCCATACTCTCCGCCGGCGTATGCACATCCCGCAGGTTCGGCCCGAAGGACATAATATCCAGTTCCGGAAGACGGGTTGCAAAAATCCCGCATTCCAGCCCGGCATGAATGCCTAAGACACATGGCTCCTTCCCGGAAAGCTCCCGGTACACTTCGATCATCTTTTCCCGCAGGGGGGACACTTCCCGATACACCCAGCCCGGATAATCCTTGGAACACGCTACGGTAAAGCCCATCCCTTCCAGCAGGCAGGAAAGCCTCGAAACCATCTCATCCTTTGCCGATTCGACAGAACTCCGCACTTCATATAAAAGGAAAATTTTATTTTCTTCTTCCTGCATTCCAGCACGGGCAATCCCAAGATTCAAAGAACTTTCCACCAAACCTGGCACATCAAAACTCATCCGCTGCACACCATCCGGAGACAGGAACAGTGCCGCAATCACATCCCGTGTCGAAGCCTGGTCGAATGGCTGTGCTTCCTCTGCCTCCCCGGATTCCAGCAGCGTGATCGAAATATCCGGATCCGTCTTGGCAAATTCCGATATAATTTTCCTCGAAATGTCTTGTATCACCTGGCTTGCTGCAGAAAAATCCTGCACCACTAAAGATGCGGACGCAGACTTCGGAATGGCATTCCCGACAGTCCCTCCGGAAAACGAAGTGATTCGAGTTTCCGTTTTCTTTGACAATTCATACAAAAGCCTGCCAAGCAGCTTGTTGGCGCTCGCCCTGCCCTTGTGGATCTCTCCACCAGAATGTCCACCCAGCAATCCGGAAATTCGTAGTATTGCCCCTGTTCCAGAAAACAGCTCCCGTGACAGCATCCGCTGCGCCTTTACCGTGACGCCTCCTGAACAGCTGACATAGAATACCCCTTCCTCTTCCGAGTCGATATTCAGCATCCGCCTGCCCTTCAGCCTGCCCATATCCAGCGCTTCCGCCCCGATCATCCCGATCTCTTCATCCGCTGTAAAGACTGCTTCAATTGGCGGATGGGAAAGATCCGGATCATCCAGGATTGCCAGCATGTACGCCACTGCAATCCCATCATCCCCGCCAAGCGTGGTTCCTTTCGCCGAAATAATCCCATCCTGGACCTGCAGCCGGATCCCCTCAGCTGCAAATTCAATCTCGCAGCCCTCTTCCTTTTCGCAAACCATATCCGAATGCCCCTGCAGGATGATCGGCGGCTCTGCCTCTCTGCCGCTGCTCCCATCCTTCCGGATAACGACATTATCCTTTTCATCCCGTTCAAACTCCAGTCCGCGCTGCTGTGCAAATGAGACCAGATAATCACTGATCATGCCTGTATTCTTCGATCCTCGCGGAATTGCCGAGATCTCTTCAAAAAAAATAAACACCTGTTCCGGTTCCAGCCCTGCCAAAACGCCCATGCTTTCCTCCTCATTCCATTGATCATCTCGCCTGCCGCCTGCACTGGCAGGCGGATCAAACGATACTATATCCTTTTTCCGGAAGAAATGCAAGGCGAAATCATTTAACTCCTGCCGCGCCGTTTATAATCCTCACGGATCGGAGCCAGGAAATCCGCCTCATCCATCACATCGGACAGGCACTTCGCACCCATCGGCGCAGAGCGTGCGCAGCTGATAACAGAAGACATCGCTTCAAAATTCAGGCGTGTCCCTGCCCCATCACACTCATAACGTGCGGCACGGTTCGCCGCGACGCCAAACCTGCCTGCCACCTCCACGGCATCAATATTTGCACCCAGGAACAAAAACTCCCAGCCATGTTTCTGTTTCTGGCGCTCCACCATTTTCCGCACCTTCCTGTAGGAATACCGCTGGCTGGCATTTTCATAACCGTCTGTCGTAATGATAAACAGGGTCTTCGCCGGCACCGCTTCCCTGGGCGCAGCTTTGTGGATCTTTCGGATATGGTGGATTGCCCCTCCCACCGCGTCCAGCAGCGCGGTCGTCCCCCGGACATAATAATCCTCATCTGTCAGCATTTCCACCTCGCGAAGGGGCACACGGTCGTGCAGCACCTCCACCTCGCCATCAAAGAGGACAGTAGACAGCACTGCATCGCCCTCCTGCTGTTTCTGCTTCGCGAGCATGGCATTATAGCCCCCGATCGTATCGGATTCCAGGCCGCCCATCGAACCACTGCGGTCCAGTACAAAAACGATTTCCGTCAGACCTGTTTTTGTTTCCTGCGTCCCCATTGTCCCTTCTGTTTTATTTGACATACCTGCCTCCTATTCTCCTCCGGGCTGTATCCCCGGGAAAACTGTGTTTGCTTTGTTATGAGACAAGTATATGCTGTTTCAAAAATATATGGTCGCTTCACAAGCGACATTGAAACGGGCTGCCAGGGCAGAACCCGCTGCCAGGCTCAAACCCCCAGGAGCTGCTGCCCGTGGTCAAAAAGCGCCAGATTGATCGTATAGCTGTCGTAGACCCCCTGCGCGATAAAATATTCCACGATCACGTCAAACAGGCTGCTCGGTGAAAGGGCATAACCCGCCCGGGACAAAAGATCCTTCGTCTCATCCAGGTTCAGCCGCAAAGCCAGGGCAAACGCCATCGCCGTGCGCTTCTTGGGCTGATATGCCGCGTTGCTCCGGATCTTCGAAAAAAGCTTCCGGTCCACGTTTGCCCGCTTGTATACCTCAGTATCCGTGTAGCCTCGTTCATCAATCAGATGCAGCAGCCGCTGCTGCCAGCTCTCCGCCAGCTGGAACTGCGGGATCTCCCGCTCCAAAGCAGCTCCCCCGGCAAAGCCCCGCGCCAACGCAGGCGTTTCTGCAATATCCCGCGCCACGCAGGAATCTTCTGCA
>CADBTO010000030.1 GCA_902797565.1 uncultured Lachnospiraceae bacterium | reverse complement strand
GCTTGTAATGCTGCCGCTTTCCATCGCGGCGATGGTTGGCGTGCTGCTGCTGATGCGGCTGCGCGAGAAGCAGAAGGCGTGAATAGGAAAAAGAAAACCGCGCTGGCGAGCAAGGTCTCGTCAGCGCGGTTTTTAGCGCAGAAATCTTTTGGTTTACAGCACTTTTGATAAGAAATCCTGCAGCCGCGGATTTTTCGGATGTGTGAAAAATTCCTCCGGCTCATTCTCTTCCTGGATTTTCCCTTCGTCAATGAAGATGACGCGGGAGGCCACTTCACGGGCAAAGCCCATCTCATGCGTGACGATGACCAGGGTCATGCCGTCGTCGGCAAGTTCCTTGATGACGTCCAGCACCTCCCCGACCATTTCCGGATCCAGTGCACTGGTGGGCTCGTCGAAGAGCATCACCTTCGGATTCATTGCGAGCGAACGGACAATCGCGATCCGCTGTTTCTGCCCGCCGGCCAGCTGGTTTGGATAGGCATCCGCCTTGTCGGATAATCCGACGCGTTCCAGAAGCCGGATGGCTTCCTCGTCTGCCTCTTCCTGGCTTTTCAGCTTCAGCAGGGTTGGTGCCAGCGTGATGTTCCGCTTGACAGAGAGGTGCGGGAACAGGTTGAAGTGCTGGAAAACCATACCCATCTGTGCCCGCAGCTTGTCAATGTCCACTTTGGAATCATTGATCTGCTGCCCTTCAAAAAAGATCTCCCCGCCTGTCGGCTGTTCTAGTAGATTGAGACACCGCAGGAAGGTACTCTTTCCGGAACCGGATGGCCCGATAACGGCAATCTTCTCGCCTTTCTCAATATGAATGTCAATGCCGCGCAGCACCTGGATTTTTTCGCCCGTCGCAGTCTGGAAGGTTTTCTGCAAATTTTTAACGATGATCACTGACAGCAAGCCTCCTTTCGATGATCCCAAGGATCTGGGTGAGACCAATGACGATAACCAGATAGACGAGTGCAACAAACAGAAGCGGTGTCACAGCGTCATAGGTCTGTGAACGGATAATGTCCCCGCTCTTTGTGAGGTCCTGGATGCCCACATAGCCCGCCACAGATGTCTCCTTGACCAGAGCGATGAATTCGTTGAAGATGGCAGGCGCCACGTTTTTGAACGCCTGGGGCAGGATAATCCGTACCATGGTCTGCCGGGAGGAAAGCCCCAGAGACCGCCCGGCCTCAGTCTGGCCCTTGTCTACGGATTGGATCCCGCTGCGGATGACCTCTGCCACATAAGCTGCGGAGTTGATTCCGAAGGAAACAATGGCGACCGGGATGGGTTCGCCGGATTGCCAGATGACATAATACATAATCATCAGCTGTACCATAATCGGCGTACCGCGGATTACGGTCAGATAGAGTCCCGCGATTGCGTTCAGGATCTGCATCACGGCACCGCGTGCGCCATTCTGGTAGTTCACGCGGATGATTGCAAGCAGAGTCCCCAGAATCACGCCGAGGATCAGGGCACAGACCGTGATGATCACCGTGTTTTTCAGGCCGTCAAAAAGATAGAGGTACCGCTGGTCTGTGAGCAGGGTTTCTTGGATTTTATTGATAAAATTCATGATCTTGTCCTGCCAGTCTTAATATTTATTTGCAATTTCTTCCATTTTTCCGCTTGAATCCAGATCCGCCAGGACTTTGTTGATCTCGTCCAGCAGGTCGCTGCCCTTGTTTACGGCGATCGCATACTGTTCGCCCTCGTTTGCCACAGGCGTATCCAGCTTCTGGATTTTCGCGGAGTTTTTGTCCACAAGCTTCGTTGCGGGGAAATCGTCAATCACGACAGCGTCCACGCGTCCGGTCAAAAGGTCGGAAACAGCATCCATGCCTTTGTTATAACGCTTGATTTCCTTTATCTTGAAGCTGTTCGCGCCATCTGCGTCGGTGCAGAAGGTATCTCCGGTGGTGCCGGTCTGGACGCCCACGGTCTTGCCGTCGAGATCCTCGACCTTGGTAATTTCACTGCCGGTCGGGACGATGAGTGCCTGTGTCGCATCGTAATAGGTTGTTGAGAAATCCACGTTCTTTTTCCGCTCGTCGGTGACGGTCATTCCGGCAGCACAGAAATCCGCTTTTCCGGAGGTCAGGGCAGGGATTGTGGATTCAAACGCGATATCAGAGATTTCCAGTTCCACACCGAGGTCATCCGCGATCGCCTGCGCGATGTCCGCGTCAATTCCGACCACGTCATTGCCCTGCTTGAATTCAAATGGTTCAAATTCCGCGTTGGTTACCCAGACGATTTTTCCGGCTGCTTTGATTTTTTCCACGGCAGAATCCGAACTGCTGCTGCTTTCTCCGTTGCTGCTGGAAGCACTTCCGCCGCCGCAGGCTGCCAGCGTACAGCCGGTGACCGCCAGGAGCAGCATCAGCCCCAGGATTTTGTACATCTTTTTCATATTGCATCTCCTTACATATATAATAATGATCATAACGTGTCCGGTGCATAACGGATGCGGATCCCGCACCGTCTTGCAGAAACACCGTGCTATGATAGCATGGTTGTCTGGAAAATTCAATCGTAAAAAAGCATGATAAGCGATATAAAATATAGGTAGGTTGTGTGCATATGGAGTAGATGGAGCACACAGCGTGAAACAGTCATGGAAAATCGCGGCTTGCATTAGGGGCGCAATAGGAGTATAATGCGAAAATCTTAACGAAGCTGAAGGGGAAGAAACATGAAGCTCATGGGCCTGCAAAAAATGACATTATTGGACTTTCCGAAGCATGTGGCGTGCACGGTATTCTTGGGCGGCTGCAATTTCCGCTGCCCGTTTTGCCATAATTTCGAACTGGTGGATGGGAGTGCTGGTGTGGTAATGGAGCGTGCCGCGTTCTTTTCATTGCTGGAAAAGCGGACAGGCATCCTGGATGGCGTTTGCGTGTCAGGCGGGGAGCCCTGTATGTCTGCGGATCTTCCGGATTTCCTGCGGGGAATCCGGGAAATGGGATTTCTGGTAAAATTGGATACGAATGGATATTGTCCGGATGTGCTGCGCAGGCTTTTGGATGAGGGGCTTTTGGATTATGTGGCGATGGATATTAAAAACTCGCCGGAAAAATACGCAAAGACGGTGGGATTGCCGGAATCGGGGTTTGCACTGGAACGGATTCGGGAAAGTGCGGCGGTGCTGATGGCATCTGATGTGGAGTATGAGTTCCGCACGACAGTGGTGTCCGAGTACCATACGGCACAGGACTTCGAGCAGATCGGATCCTGGGTGACGGGTGCGCGGCAGTATTTCCTGCAAAGGTTTGAGCTGCGGGATACGGTGCCGGACCAGGGGCTTTCGTGTGTACCAGAAGAAGTGATGCACCGCTTTGCAAAGATTCTGGAGCGATTTGTGCAGCATGTGGCGCTGCGGGGGGTGGAATGAAAAATTAGATTCAAAAAATTAGATTCAAAAAATTGAATTCAGATGAAACGCAAAGTGAACAATTACGCCAGATATTGGGAGTATAAATTTCTATATACAACATATAGAGTGTTTTGGCTGCTAATTGTTGACTTTGAAAAATGAGTATGGTAGCCTTAAAGGACAGAACAAACAGAGAGAATGAATAAGGGGGAACGCATATGTACCAGGTGACGAAACGGGACGGAAAGATCGTAGAATTCAATATTCAGAAGATCAGTGCCGCCATTACGAAGGCGTTTGCTGCATTGGAAAAACAGTCGCATCCGAGTGTGATCGACATGATCGCGCTGCGTGTGACATCGGATTTCGAGACGAAGATCGTGGATGGGAAGATCTCTGTGGAGGACATCCAGGACAGTGTGGAGAAGGTGCTGTCCGAGGCAGGCTATGCGGACGTGGCGAAAGCCTATATCCTGTACCGCCGCCAGAGGGAAAAGGTGCGGAATGTCGGTTCGGCGCTGCTGAACTACAAGGAGCTGGTGGATGACTATCTCAAGATCAATGACTGGCGCGTCAAGGAGAATTCGACGGTGACCTATTCGGTCGGGGGGCTGATCCTGTCCAATTCGGGCGCAATCACGGCGAATTACTGGCTGTCCGAGGTGTATGATGACGAAGTGGCGCAGGCACACCGCAGTGCGGCGATCCACTTGCACGATCTTTCCATGCTGACGGGTTATTGCGCGGGCTGGAGCCTGAAGCAGCTGATCCAGGACGGGCTGGGCGGCGTGCCGGGGAAGATTACGTCCTCTCCTGCCGG
>CADBTO010000029.1 GCA_902797565.1 uncultured Lachnospiraceae bacterium | reverse complement strand
GTAAAGATTGGCAAATATTAAATCTGCAAAGAAGAGAATCCTTGTGACAGCAAAAAGAACCGCGCGGAATAAGTCCATTCGTTCGGCAGTGAAGACCAGCATCAAGAAGGTCGAGGCTGCTGTTGCGGGCGGGGACAAGAATGCAGCGGGTGAGGCACTCCGTGCTGCAACCAAGGCCATCAGCATGGCTGCAACCAAAGGCGTATACCACAAGAACAATGCGTCTAACAAGGTTTCCCGGCTGGCTAAACTTGTGAACAAAATGGCGTAAGCTGCGCTGTGCTTGCGTATGATATAGAATGCCCCGCATCGTCAAAACCCTCTCGGCGATGCGGGGCGTTTTTCATGTGACGGGGTGCAGTGAAGGTTCCCGGTAAAGCCGGGCGTACTCCGCGCGGCGAGCGGGGGCTTCGCAGTACCCTGCGCTTCTATTCTTCCAGGATGATTCCGATCTCCCGCAGCCGTCCCAGGAACCGTTCCAGGTCTTTCCTGGCGGTCTCTGCGTCTACTTCGTAGGTGTCCAGGAGGGCCTGCAGCAGATCTTCTTCGCGCTGGTCCTGTTCCAGCAATTCCCAAAGCAGTTTCCCCGTGTGGTTGAGGTTGATGATTTCGTTGTGGATGAGGGATACCTCGCCTGTGGGAACCAGGAGGATTTCGTCCGCAATTTCGCGGAGAACAAACCCATTTACTCGTTTCATGATTTTAGAACTCCTTTGTGTGCGCATCAATCTTCGATAGAGCGGTCCCATTCATCAGATAAACTGATGAATGACACCGCTTTTGTGACTGCGTGAGGATGCGTCGCAGCGCGCCGAACCTCACTCCGTCCGGCGAACAGCGCGCAGTCGGAGTTTTGTTATTTTAGAACTCCTTTGTGCGCTTATCAATTTTCGATAGAGCGCGCTGCTAAATCCGCATCGCCTTCAGATAGCTTTCCGTGAACCGGCACAGGTATGCGGGCTCGCGGTCTGTGAAGCCGCCGGTTTCTGTGTAGACTGCTGCGCCGCAGACCATGCAGGCGCCGCGGTTTTCGCAGGAGGTGCATTTGGACGGCATCCGGACAGCTCCGGCAAAGTCCCGCACTTTTTCCCAGGCGGGGCCGAGGCCTTCTTCAAAGGGCTTCGAAGCGGGCAGGTCCATCATGCCGCAGGGGGACATTTCACCCTTCCAGTTGACCCAGAAGCTGCTTTTCCCGGCGCGGCAGCCCATCGGTTCCGCAGGTTCCCTGGGGCAGTCCTCCTCTTCTGCAAAGCGCCTGCGCTGCGCTTCCAGTCGTTCTTTTAAGGCCCCCTCTTTTTCTGCCAGCTGCGCGTCGTCAAAACGGATGCGTTCGATCCGCGCCATGCATGCCCCTGCTTCTTCTGCCGGGAAACGGTGGCCCGTGCCAAAGGCCGCAGCGCCGTTTTTCCGTACCGGCGGGAACATGTATGTGGTTGCCTGGACATAGACGTCATATTCCCGCGCGATCCGGTAGATCTCTGGCAGGTCATCCGCGTTTTCCGGTGTGATCGTGGCATTGAGTTTGAACGGGATCTTTTTTTGCTTCAGCAGTTCCATCGCGCGGATGGTTTTCTGGAAGCCGTTTTTTGTCCGGCAGAGCCGTTCATAGGTTGCTTCCGAGCCGCCGTACAGGGTCATCTGTATGCGGTAGGGCGCGTCGCTGGCCAGTTCCTCTGCCGCGCCTTCATCGATCAGGCTGCCGTTGGAATTGAGCGCGATAAATAGTCCCAGGCTCTTGAGTCTGTGGTACAGCGGGAAGAATCCCGGATAAGTCAGAGGTTCTCCGCCTGTCAGGAGCAGGAAGAGCATGCCCTGCGAAGCGGCTTCTTTGCCCAGGGCATACCAGTCATCTGCCGGAATCAGCCCCTGCATCCGGATTTCGTCCGGGGATTTGCGCACATAGCACATCCTGCAGTCAAAATTGCAGCCCGCCGTCAGTTCGAACGTCCCGTTCAGGGGGATTGCCTGCCTTCCGGCTTTCTGGAAGAGCCGGGAAACGCTTTGTGGTTCATGTTTTGCCATAATTTGCTCCCAGGTAATCATACAGAAAGAATGCGGCCGCATCCTCTTTTGTACATGTGTATTCGTATACTGGAACAGTTGCGGCAAGATCCGCAGCGAATGCAAGCCGTCTGTCAGTATCAGTTAGCTCATACATATCTCCGGACAGCTGCAGGAAGATCTGTTTCATCGCTTCTCCTGCCGGCATTCTGCGGATGACATTGTCAGGCCCCTGTTTCAGTGATACAATGGCACGGATTGGAAGAGTCGAATTTTTGCATATATTAGAAGAACCGCAATAAACGAAGCCCCCGGCAAAAAAACGCGGCCCGGTCTGGCCGGCGCCATCCATCTGTTCCCGTGCAAACAGAAGGCTGCGGT
>CADBTO010000028.1 GCA_902797565.1 uncultured Lachnospiraceae bacterium | reverse complement strand
CTTCTCCCCCGAATCTTTTCCGTCAGATTGATTCCAGCCAGCCACTGCGCAGCACATCGACCCAGCCTCTCCGGAATATCCTTCCGGAAAATGCCAGATGCGGCACTGGAACCAAACGGGTCTCTTTCCCAAGAATACTGCGATATAAAGGATCCGCAGCCACGACTGATGCACCGGACAGAATTCCCTGCAAGCGTTTTTCGTCCCGCACGATGACGGTTTCAAAATGCGGGGCCTGCACCGGCAGAGCCCCTGCCTGCTCCACCCGGCCCGCCTGCCCTGTCCGGCCCGCCTGCTCCGTTGTAATGACCGCCACGGCATCCCGTCCCCGTGCAGCCAGGCCGCATGCGATGCTCCGCGCCGCGACACGTTCGCCGACAACAGCAATTTTCCCCGCACAGATGCCTGTCTCAGCCGCTGCCGTCTGCGCTGTTGAACACTCTGCCGTTTGCTTCGCCCCCAGTTCTTTCCGCTCTGTGAATTGCTCCACCACCGATCCCGCCTGCTCTGCCGTTTGCTTTACCCCCGGTTCTTCCCGCCCAGTGAAACGCTTTGCCGAAGGCTCCGTCTGTACGCCCAGCCGCTCCGCCAGGATCTCCCGAAAGCCGTCCACAGGTATCCCGCAGACATAAGGCATTCGATAGGCAGTTTCCAGATACTGCGCCGCCAGAAGGCCCGTGGATGAAACCACAAGGTTCAGATCTGCCTTGGATGCGCGCTCAATCCTTGAAAAATCTGCATAACCGTTCCGCTCCCCCTGCATAGCCCAGACCGAAGCAACCTCGCAGCCCGCCGCCTCCACAAAATCTGCCAGCTCGTCCACCTGCTCCCGCAGCGGGAAATCCAGCGGGGTCACGCCCAGAAGATTCACCCGTTTTCTGCCTGCTGTTGTCCGGTGCATCTGCCCGCTTCCTGCTATTGTCTGATCCATCTGTCCGCCGCCCGCTTTTGTCCGGTGCATCTGTCCGCCGCCCACTTCCTGCCCTGCCAGTTTCCGGGCGAGCGCCAGGAATGCCTGCCCTGCTCCCACAGTATAGTCGTGCATGGCATTGGTCTGGATATAAAACGCCGGGATCCCCGTCCGTTCCTCCACGATCCTGCAGATCGCTCCAAAATCCGTTCCGATGATATCCGGCACAGGGGAATTTGCAAGGGCGATGAAATTCAGTCGCCGCTTCTCCCATTTCCCCGCCGCCTCACAGATGCCATCGATCAGCGGCTCATCGCGTCCAAATACCGCATCACTCTCACGAAGGCCGGAAATAAAAATCAGGCTTTCCTGGTCCGCCCAGCGCAGTTCATCGTGCGTATTATAGGTGGAATTACAGCCTGACGGGTCATGCAGTACGACCATCCCACCAAGCTCATACAGTGCGGATGCCGCACCTGAAACGTCCCCGGTATAGGTGGGGATATGGTTAAACACACGACCCTTCATACATCCGGCCCCTTCCACAGTTTCACTTTTGCGCTTTTTCGATAAAATGCAATGCCATAACAACGGATCTGCCGATACCCGTCCATATCCTTCGCGTATTCGTTTTCCACAATCTGCCGGATTGCCTCATCAGATATCAGCAAATCCTCGGCAATAACTCGTTTCCCGGTTCCGGCAAATAGGTCTGGGTTCCAATCTCCGTCAGGAGCGTGACCCTGCCGGTATTCCCGCCGGTGATCTTTCCAATCCTTGCAGCCCCGGTACAATCCGGGAATGCCCGCAGAATCTCCACCGTCCGTTCTGCCTCGGATTCCGGAACCACAACCACCAGACGCCCTTCGCAGGCAAGATACAAAGGATCCAGCCCCAGGAGGTCACAAATCCCATGGACAGCAGGCTGTACCGGAATCGCTTCGCGTTCCAGCTGCACACCGACACTGCTCTGATGCGCGATCTCATAGAGCACGGTGCCGACACCACCCCGCGTGGCATCCCGGATGACATGCAGCGGGATCCCCGCCTGGCAGAGTGCCTCCACCGGTTTCCAAAGCGGTGCGCAATCCGAAGTAATATCCGCCTCAATGCCATAGGCATCCCGTGCAAGCAGAATCGCCGCACGATGCCGCCCGATATCCCCGGTCACGATCACGGCATCCCCTTCTTCCGCCCTTGCACCAGCCGGTGCTTCCTGCACAACCATTTCTCCAAGGCAGGTTGTCGTAATGAAACAGCCATCCACCTGCCCTTTCCCTGCCACCTTCGTATCGCCGCAAACCACACGGACGCCTGCTTCCCCTGCTGTTTCCGCCATTGCAGATACAATCTCCTCCAGCTTCGCCACCAGAAATCCCTCTTCCAGAACGAACGCCGCAGAAAGGTAGCGCGGACGCGCACCCATGCACGCCACATCATTGATACTGCCACACACTGATAGTTTCCCGATATTGCCGCCTGAAAAAAAAGGCGGCGAAACGATGAATCCGTCCGTGCTCATGACAGGCCGCCCGGATAACTCCGGCAAGATTGCACCGTCATTTTCTGTAAATAATTCGTTCTTTAATTTATCCTGAAATACTTCGCGAATCAATTCTGCTGTTTGCTTCCCGCCTGCGCCCATTGCAAGCGTGATCGTTTCCCTATTCATCTTCAGTCCCCTTCAATAAATTTTCTATAATTTAATTCTTCATAGAACTTTCTCTTCGACAGTTGTATTCCCATACAGGTAAAACGCGCTGCATGTCCCTTCCCCGCTGACCATGCACGCTCCCACCGCATGCTCCGGCGTACATGCTTTGCCAAACAGCGGGCAGTCCGGCGGCAGGCATTTCCCCTGCAGGATCTCCCCGCATCGGCATGCCGGATTCTCCCGGCCTTCCATTTCCGGAACCGCGAACCGTTTCCGTGCATCAAATTCCGCATATGCATCCGAAAGAGCCAGCCCGGATCCTTCCATGACACCAATCCCCCGCCAATACGCGCTGCATGGCACCATCACTTCTTCCATCAAGGCTTTTCCCGCGAGGCTCCCCTCTTCCGAAACCACACGGGGATAGGCATTGACGAAAAACGGCTCGTTCGCCTGTGCTTTTTTCACCGCAACCGTGATCGCCGCCAGCAGCTCATATGCCGTGAAGCCTGAAACCACTCCACTGATCCCTTCCCGCTCCGCAAGTTCCCTGCAGATTCCTGTCCCAATAATGGCATGGACATGCCCCGGATATAAAAAGATCAGTTTATTTTTATTTGCCATTGCCCGGTATGCCTGCAGCATCGTTTTGTTCGCTGTCAGCAGCGTGAAGTTCCGGACGCCCTGTTCTTTTGCCATCTTGACAGCCAGACACTCCGCAGGAGTCGTTGTTTCAAACCCCACAGACAGGAAGACCACCTGACGCTCCGGGTATTGCAGCGCAAGATCCAGAGCATCCACCGGCGCATACACAACGCGGATATCCGCCCCGTCCGCTCTGGCTTCCGCAAGGCTTTGCTTTGTCCCGGGCACCCGCACGAGATCTCCGAACGTCGTGATAATCGCGCCCTGTTTTGCCAGATACACCGCCTCATCAATGAAGTCCGCACCCGTGACGCAAACCGGGCAGCCCGGCCCACTGATCAGGCGAATTTTCGGCGAAAGCAGAGATCGGATCCCCAGTCGGAAAATCTCATGGGTATGCGTACCGCATACTTCCATCAGGTTGACCTGCTCCCCATCATAATTCCTCAGATACTCTTTCGCCCGCTCAATCTCCTGTCGAACCTGCTGCTGCACCTGTTCCATCATTTCTCCATCTGCTCCCTTCCCAACTTCTTCTCCCGCCATCTCTCCATTCGTTCCCTTCCGCTTGTTCTCCTGGCGATACTCCTGCCTGTCCCTGAATCTGCCAGAAAATAAATGCTAATCAAATAATCCCCGCAACACCCCGGCACTTTCCTCAGCATCTCCTTCACCAACTTTCGCGATCGCCGCCCCTGCGTGCACCATCACATAATCACCCGGTTCCACGGATGGCAGCAATGCCGCCGAAATCTGACGCCTCGCCCCGGATGCATCCACCAGTGCCACATCCCTGTTCACTTTCAAAACCCGCGCCGTCATCCCCACGCACATAGTCCGCTCCACCTCCATACTGTATCTCTTATATTCCTGTTTCCTATATTATATATATCACTATGCCTCTATATCACTAAATTGATAATACGCCTGTCCCATGGCAATGCCACCATCATTCGCAGGCAGCTGGTGCTGCAGCAACACGGTGACGCCAGTCTGCTCCAGATACCCTTTCACCAGCCGGAGCAGCAGGCGGTTCAAAAAACAGCCCCCGGACAGAGCCACATAAGGGATCCCCGCCGCCTTCGCTGCACGCGAAGCTGATTCTGCCGCCTTCCGCGCCACTGTATGATGAAACAAATACGCCAGTTCCTCGATCGTCCCGCCTTGTTCCCTCTCCATCAAAAGTCCATATAACACCCCTGAACCATCCAGGAATTTCGCAGCATCTCCCGGTTTCTTAAATCCATAGTCATCTATATCTTCATCATCTGAGGCCAACACGGCATCCTTGTTCGCTCCCCCGCCATGCATGCCGTCCCCTGCTCCCGCACTGCCTTTCCGGCGCAGATACTCCTCCGCCGCATACTGCAGCTGCGCCGCCGCATCCCCCTCATATGTGGACACCTTTGCAATCCCCAGCACAGCCGCTGCCCCATCAAATAACCGTCCCATACTGCTGCATACTGCTGTATTCATCTTCCGGTCATGGAGCATTGCTACTGCAGAAAACTCCTGTTCCGTGCAGATTCCCATACGAAGAACCAGATCCCGGATTTCCCGGCGGCTCCCCCTGGAATCTGCCGCGTCAAGCAGGAGTGAAACTGCCGGACGATAGCCTTCCCGGCTCGCCGCATCGCCACCGGGCAGAAGGAACGGCGCCAGCGATGAAACCCGCTCGAACCCACGCCGGTCACAGCGCAGGATCTCCCCACCCCAGATGCTTCCATCCGTCCCATAGCCTGTCCCGTCAAACGCAATTCCAATGACCGGTCCGGACACGCCATGCTCCACCATACAAGAGAGGATGTGGGCATAGTGGTGCTGTACCTCAACCAGCCGCCCCCCCTGCTCCTGTGAAAGCCTCCGCGCCAGTGCACCAGATTCATAATTCGGATGTAGATCACACACATAGTACTCTGGCTCAGTCTCCAGAAAGCCTGTAAACCGCGTAATGGTCTCTTCCAGAACCTCTGTCCCTTCAACATAGGTCATATCCCCAATATAAGAGGATGGATAATATAAATTGTGTCGTCTTATAACAAATGCATTCTTTAATTCGCCGCCGATTGCAAGTACCGATTTCGGCTTCGGCTCCCTACCCTCATCCGGTCTATCCAGCGGTTCCGGCGCATATCCACGGGACCGCCGCACCATGACCTCTTTCCCTTCGAAGAAAAAAAGCACACTGTCATCCGCACGGGTGCGTATCTCTCTGTCATGGGACAGGCAGACATCATATACTTCTGCCAGCTGCTCTTCCAGCTTTGCCTCATCTTTAATAATCGGTGCACCGGAACGGTTCGCGCTCGTACAGACAATATAATCCGGAAAGCCCGCCTCCGCAAATAACAGAAGATGCACTGGCGCATAGGGCAGCATGACACCCAGACAATGGTTGTCCGGCGCGATGGCCTCCCCGTACTGATCCATTGCGGAAGCTTCCCCGGAAAGCCCGCACTGATCCATTGCAGTGGATTCCGCGGCTGGCCTTCTTCGCTTCTCCATCAGCACGATCGGCTTCCGAAATGATGCAAGTGCCTTCGCTTCTTCGTCTGAGACCTCGCAAATATGCCGCACCACATCCATATCCCTTGCCATTAAAGCAAACGGCTTGCGCGGCCTCCGTTTCCGCTCCCGCAGCCGCTGCACCGCTTCCGGATTCGCTGCATCGCATACCAGATGGAACCCCCCGATCCCTTTCAGCGCCAGGATTTTTCCGGCTTTTACAGCCTCTGCCGCTTCCCGGACTGCTGTCTGCCCACTGCATACACGTTTCCCCTTTTCCAGGATATACACAGTTGGCCCGCAATCCGGGCAGCAGACCGGCTGGGCATCAAACCGCCTGCTCCCTTCATCCCCATATTCCTGCGCACATTCTGGACACATGGGGAACGCTCCCATCGAAGTCCGTTCCCTGTCATAAGGCAGGCTGTCCAGGATCGTCAACCTCGGCCCACAGTCCGTGCAGTTGATAAAGGGATGCAGATAACGCCGATTACCAGGATCAAAGAGTTCCCTCTGACAATTTGCACAAATGCCGATATCCACCGGGATATAGATTTCTCCGTTGTCCTGGCTGCTTTCCACAATCTGGAACCCGATCTCCCCCGACTCGACCCGTTTTTCAATCTCCCATGCCTCATCCGGCCCGAATGTCCCGCGCGAAACACTTTCCAGAAACGCCTCCCGTTCCAGCACCTCTTCGTCCACCCGCAAAACCACTGCACGTTCCGGCGGCGCCTCCCGAAACACGCCTCCAAACCTCTCCAATGCTTCCGCTGCTCCGCCTGCCAGCACTTCTACATAGGAGCCCTTGTTCTTTACCGATCCACAGATCCCCAGCCTGGTCGCAAGCCGTTTGACGAACGGCCGGAAGCCCACACCCTGCACGATACCGAAAATCCGATATTTCCTACATTCCATACTCTGTAACTTTCAAACCATTTGCTTGATATCGATCCCCTGCGCCTCCAGAAATGCCTTCATTGCCGCCAGCTCCCTGGCAAGCCCCTCGATCTGCTGGTCCTTCTGGGCCAGCTGCTGGCTCTGCTGGTCCAGCTGCTGGCTCTGCTGGTCCAGCTGCTGGCTCTGCTGGTCCAGCTGCTGGCTCTGCCGGGCAATCTGCCGGCTCTGTTCCTTGATTTCCCTCTCCTGCATTTCCATAAACCGCTGCGTCGTCCGGGCACGCCTCATCGCCTCGTCACGCATCATGCACTGCCTCCTGATCTGCTCGTCCGCAGTGATCTTGCAGATGGTCTCCGCCGCTTCGCCCAGCACGGGCAATTCCTTCACCAGCATCTTGATCCCCTCCCAGTTCTCTGCTTTGAAAAACTGCGCCCACTTGTCCAGCTTCCACTTCCGGTCTTCTTCCGTTGCCAGCCCGCTCTGCCCAAGCTCCATGACCTTGATCTTCATTTTCTCCGTGTAGAGCGCGTGTGTCTTCTCGTTCATCATCGCATATGACGCATAAAACTCCGGGTTCTCCTTGAACAGCACGAAGTCCAGGAGCCCGATCTG
>CADBTO010000027.1 GCA_902797565.1 uncultured Lachnospiraceae bacterium | reverse complement strand
TGGGGAATATCTGTAAGGCGACGATCTGTATCCGGGACAGCAGCTTTGTGCAGGGGAAATCAGAAAAATCGCTTTCAAACAGCTTTGGGAATATGGGACAGAAGCTTGCCGGCCTTGCAAAGTCAGGGGCGCGTATGAGCGACCTGAAATCCGCACTCGGAGGCGACTT
The DNA here is from genome assembly GCA_902797565.1 of uncultured Lachnospiraceae bacterium. GTDB lineage: Bacteria > Bacillota > Clostridia > Lachnospirales > Lachnospiraceae > Weimeria. The sequence continues at coordinate 2,492 of CADBTO010000027.1, read as the reverse complement.
TGCTGCGAACGGCTTCAAAGCTTATGAGGTGCAGTACAATCCGGCTTCGATCCGCTTCTATACGACGGGTGAAGGTGCCGGCGGCTATACGGTCGGCGCGAATGATGTCGGCCAGATTGCGAAGAACATCTCCCAGACGCGGATGAGTTTCGAACTGGTGTTTGAGGATATCAGCAACCAGGACGCATTTGATTTCACCTCGCTTTCTTTGAATGCGGAGACGGTCAAGGATCTGATCAAGGACAAGGTTGTGGGAAAGCGGTCTGTCATCAACCAGGTGCAGGCATTTTTGGGAGTGATCCAGAATGCGACCATGCAGGATGCGATTTTTTTCTGGGGATCGAATATGTTCCGTGGACGTCTGACAGACGTGGATGTCCATTATACGATGTTCAATAAAGAAGGAAATCCGATTCTGGCAAGGGTGCAGATGAGCATCCAGAAGGCAGAGTCCCCTTCGGACGATGCGGACAGGGCGTATTGGGACGAGGCGGTCAAGAAGCGGCTGGGCGGGAAGAATAAGAAGAGCGAGCCGTACAAGCAGGATCTGTTTAGTGGAATCATATAAGATGCGGACAGCATCGTAGCCTATTTCAGGAGGGAAGATTATGGGGATCGTGAGCGGGGTCCAATCAGCCATCAGTTCTGTGAAGGATGCGGCAAGTGGGACGAAAATCGGACAGAATCTTGGCTTTATCCCCAAGGCGATCCTGGAATTTGAGGATTGCCGGGAAACGATGAAAAAGATTAACAGGAATCCGGCAATCGTACGTGGAAACCCGATGGATTTTGCAGTAGACGGGATTCCTCCAGTGCCGGAATCTTTGACGGAGACCATGCTGGGGACGGTGGGGCTTACAACGGATATCATAGGTTACCACAAGGCGCGGGAGGGTACAAAGTATCTCCGCTACGAGGTACTCTTCAATCCAAAAGAGATTACGGTTTCAGGCAGGGGTTCCGCAATGGTGCCCATGATTGATAAGGAAAAAGGCGGCCAGGTCACCTACCAGCCGCGTCCCGGGCAGATTGAGCTTCGAATCCCGTTGATCGTGGATCGGACGCTTTCATCGAAGATTTCGATGGGCGTGCCCATACCTGGGGTCAATACGTCTTTGTCCGGCGGGGCGATGGCACTTTGGGATGCAGTTTTTGAGGAAAACTCCATCCAGCAGGAGGTGGAGGTGTTCATCGGGCTGCTCCAGAGTACGTATACGCGGCGCGTGGTCTTTTACTGGGGGGATATGGTCTACGATGGCTTCCTTTCCAGCGCGAACGCGAATTATGAAATTTTTGACCCGAACGGGAATCCCACCCGTGCAACGATAGACCTGTTCATGATCTTAGAGAGTGCGGACTTCCCGACGCTGTTGTTTGACGGGAAGCGCGAAGGTCCGTGGATGAAGTACTATCAGAAGACGTTTGGTGATGAATCGTTTGTAAGTGGTGTCAAGGGTTCGCAGTGGGGCAGCAATCTTTTGAATTTGTAATGTGCAGGCTCTGCAGGGTCGAAGCAGATAGAGGGAGCTAGGGGTCATATATGGCGGAACTTGAATATAGCAAATTGGAAACAGATTATTTCAACTTCAGCTATCCGCGCGGGGATGTGACAGTTGCGGGAAAGTCGATCGCAAAGACGAATTACATCCTGCAGCAGCTGGAGGTGGAGCTGTCCAGCGGATATGAGGCTTCGATGGCAACGTTTTCGCTTGGCGGGGTGTATAACCAGCTGGACAGGAAGTTTGAAACCAGCGAGTTCCAGAAATTCGTTGCCCTGGGCAGCCAGGTGGAGATCTCTTTTGGCTATGATGCCGAAGTGGAAACGATTTTTGTAGGGTTTATCGCAAAGGTGAATTTCCGTTTGGATACCGAAGGAATGCCCGGTGTGGATGTGACCTGTTTTGACGTCAAAGGGCTGATGATGACAGGGCGCTCCTCCAGGCAGCTTGCTGCGAAGTACTATGGGGAGGCGGTCCAGGAACGGGTGCAGGATGCACGCTATACCAATTTCATTACGGAAGCGCATATCAGCAATACACCGGATATGCCTCCGGCTCCGGCTCCGCCCACGCCGGCACCGGAGAGTGATCTGACCATGGAAATGGTAAATGAGAGCGATTATGAGTACGTCACGAAAATCGCGAAGCGGTTCAATTTCGAGTTTTACTGTGTGGGCGGGCATCTGGTCTTCCGCAAAGCGAAGCAGGATACGTCCACGCTGATGATCATTACTTCAGAAACGGGCTTAAAGAGCCTGAATGTGGAGTATGATATTTCCGGGCTGTCCGGCTCTTTCGAAGTGCGCAGCACGAACCCGGATACCGGGAAGCTGATCAAGGCAAAGACCAAGAACGAGAATGACCTTTCCCTCGAAAGCAAGGCAAAGTCCGTGGTTTCCAAGGCGAAGATGGTCTATATCGACCCGACGGTTTCTTCTGATGCGGATGCAACCGCGCGAGCGGAGTATCTGCTGGAGGAGAATTCCTTCCGTC
>CADBTO010000026.1 GCA_902797565.1 uncultured Lachnospiraceae bacterium | reverse complement strand
TGGCGGATGGCTGGGGAGGCATCTCCGAGTCCTGGAAGGAGGTGGCAGGGCGCAGCGAAGCGTCTGTGCAGGCGATGGAATCCGCACGGGATGGGATGCAGGAAGTTGCGGCGCGGCTGGAAACAGATATTGGGAAAATCGGGGAGCAGTTCGTGATCGCGGCGGAGGATTATGGAAGAGAGGTTTCGGCGATTAGTGCACAGGGTGCCCGGCAGCTTGCAGAGCGGACGGCCGCGCAGCTGGAAGAACGGCTTGAGGCGAGACTGGCCAGGGAAGAGCAGTATTTCCAGGACCGGATGAAGCGCGAGGAAGAGAAGCTGGATGAAAAGCTGGATCTTTTTTCCAGAAAAATGGACGAGAAAATGGCAGGGATGGCAAATGCGATTCTGAAAAATATTGATGAGCGGATGAAGCAGAGCCAGGAGGAGATGGCGCGGAAGATCGGCAGGACGATCGACCAAAAGATGCTGATTTATATCAAGACTATGGGAAAAAATACAACGGAAAAGCCTGCCAGGAGCAAAGCGGTAAAAAAGCCTCCGGCATAAAAAACGTGGAAAACATGAAGGGGTGTTCTGATCATGAATGAAAAGGCGGTGGAACGGCTGTCCCATCGAACGCTCCAGATGTTCCTGGCGCTGGATCGGAGGCAGCAGGATTTTTTTCGGGATGACCTGATTGCGGCGGTTGAAAAAATCGAGGTACGGATTGATTCTGTGATCGGCCGTTATACCAGATATAAGCGGGGGAAAGTGCCCGGTTTCCAGCTGGAGGAGATCTGCGCGTATAAGGAGAACCTGCGCCAGATGAAATCGACATACCGCAGGAGTGCAGGGCTGGAGCAGTATGTGTATGTCCGGGGGTTTCGGAAAGCAGGAAAGAGCCATCTGCTCAACTGCCTTCTGGGAGCCGCGCGGGGCGTGGTTTCTCCGCTTCGGCAATCCGTTTGCATGCATATCTTTGACACCAGCCTGCCGGAAAATATCGCAGTTCTGGAGCGGATTCAGAATGGACAGAAGATCCAGGAGCGCATGGACCGGGAGAGTGCGCTGGAGATCTTTGAACGGCAGGAGCGTGCGTTCGGAGACCTGCTTGAAGCATATGAAAAGGAGGAAGAAGCACGCCTGGAAGGAAGGAACCTGCTGGCCTCCTGGCGGGCTGACACAGAGGAGAGGTATGCGCAGCAGGCGCGGCAGGTGCACGATATCCGGGCAATCCGCTGGGGGGTGAAGGAGAACGCGTTCCTGCGGGACCATGTTCTGATTGATCTGCCCAGGACAGGAACAAGACTGTTTCGGGAACAGATGTTTGAGGTGGTGCGCAGGTATGAAACGGATGTCATCTTATGGGTGGTCAGTGCCGCGCATCTGGAAGATGAGGGCAGAAACGAAGAAATCCGGAGGCAGTGGGAGGAAATCTCATCGGTCAAAGGGAAGAAGCGGCTTCTGGTTATCATCAATGACGGGAAAGAACCGCAGGGAACGGCAGCGCGCAGGCAGAAAAAGCGGCTTCTGCAAAACGTGCTTGGATCCGATTTTTCATTGGACGATCTGTTTTGTGTGAACCTGGCCCTCTGCTGGGAATATTATATGAAGACAGGCCAGGACAGCCCGCAGATCCAGGGGCTGAAAAAGCGGATTGACCATGGGTTTTCGGCGATTCTTGCAGATCTGCGGAAGCAATGGATGATGCGGCTTCAGGAACTGGTGGACCGTTTCAATGGGAAGATCACGGCCTTTCACGAAGAGGCAGAGGCGTTTCTGCAGTTGTATGGAAAGGGCCAGGAAGAGATTGACATTGCACAGAACGAGATGCAGGGGGAATATAGCAAAAACCTTTCGACCGTGCTGGAGCGTTACCGTGGTTTTGCATTGCAGCGGCTGGAGGCGGGTTTGGGAGAGATCTGCAAAGCATGTTTTGAGATGGAAAACGGGAAGATCGCGGAAGCGGAACTGCGGTCGAATCTTCCGCAGCTTTTTTTGGAGCATATCTTTTGCGATGACGCGTTTCTGGCAGAACTGTCCGGGCTTCGTAAAGCAGCTGTGAAAAAAGCGGCACAGCGGTTTGAGGCTCTTGCACCACAGATCCTGGTCAGTACCATGCAGTTGCCGGAGAGCAGGAAAAATGAGTATGAAGAAATCAGCAGGAGAAAGATTGATTTCGCAATACTTGGGAAAACGGCATTCGGAAACAGGCGTTTTGACAGGGGAGCGCTGGACGAGAAACTGGCGCACGAAACGGAGTGGTTCTATACAGAAGTTTTCGACACCGGAAAAGAGAGTGTCGGTACGATTTTTGATCCTGGGAAAATGGAGCGTGAGATCGCAGAGAAGAGCCGGGAGCTAGTGGAGCGGTTTCTGGAGCAGATCCGCGGCATGCTCTCGATTGAGGGATTTCTGGAAGACTGTGTGAAAGAAGCGCAGCGCATTCTGGATCGTTCCATGGAGTATACAGTTGCACCGCATTATGATGCTGTAGCACTGGAACGGGATTTAAGGTCTGACATATCCCGGCTTCTATATGAAGAACTTTCTGAGAAGGATATGAAGTGGTTGTTGGAGCATGGTCCGGCGGCATAGCATATGCCCTGTTCTATGAAGAACAGGGCATATGCTGCACTGTATTAGTTTCCTCGTGCATAACGACAGCTGGAGCCGCAGGGCAGGAACAACCCGCTTTCTGTGACGGGAAGTGCCAGTTCTTCTGCCTGGATCTGCTGTTTGTGTTTGCCAAGCGTTTCCCCTGCCATATAGGACAGGACAGAGGGTGAGAGCCCGGTGGTATAGGAGTTGATCAGGAAAAACAAAGGGTCTTCCGGCAGCAGCTGGAATACGCTTTGGATCAGTTCCCAGATATTTTCTTCCAGTTTCCAGAGTTCGCCTTTCGGGCCCCTGCCATAGGATGGTGGATCCATAATGATGGCGTCGTAGTGGTTCCCGCGCCGGATTTCCCGCGCAACAAATTTCTGGCAGTCATCCACCAGCCAGCGGATGCTGTTTTCCGGCAGCCCGGTACGGACGGCGTTTTCCCTTGCCCAGCTGACCATGCCTTTGGAGGCGTCCACATGTGTCACGAACGCGCCTGCTTTGGCAGCGGCAATGGTCGCGCCGCCTGTATACGCGAAGAGGTTCAGCACTTTTGGCCGTTTTTCGGGATGTTTTTGTGTTTCTTCTATTATAATTGGAACGAACCAGTCCCAGTTTGCAGCCTGCTCCGGAAAAAGTCCGGTGTGCTTGAAGGAAAAGGGCTTCAGGGCAAAGCGCAGATCGCCGGCGGCGGTTGGGTAGGAGATCTCCCATTCCTCCGGCAGGTCAAAAAACTCCCAGCTTCCGCCGCCCTTCTTGCTGCGGTGGTAGTGCGCGTTTGGATGCGTCCACCCGGGGTGTTTTCTGGGCGTATGCCAGATGACCTGGGGGTCGGGGCGGATCAGGAGAAAATTGCCCCAGCGTTCCAGCTTTTCACCGGACGAAGTGTCTAGGACCTCGTAATCATTCCAGTTGGTTGTTGTCCACATTCTCAATCTCCTTTTTGTTTAGAATCAGTATCCACACGATTCTAGCACAACTAGCCAGGGATTTCTATATTGTGATTTCTATATCAGGATTTCTATGATGAATTGCTATGTTTTTCGGCAGATTCGTGCGTGTTTTCGGGAAAATGCCGAACTTGGCATATTGTTCTGAAAAAAGAACAAAAAATCCAATATTTCGCTTGCAAAAATCAGAAAGCCGTAGTATAATTGCGGATGTTGTGGCAAGATAGCTGTGAAGCGGAGGTTGCTGTGGGACTCACGACCACAGGTTTTCCGTGGAGCAAATGTCTCGTTCAAGAAACAGACGACAAGTCACTGACACAGGTATCCGTGGGATGCCGCCTTGGATAGGTACTCGCTGTGTGTTATTTTTCAAAAAAGGACACGCACGGGTGAGTGTGTTAGTCACCGCTTGTCGTACTTCCGGCAGCCATCAAAAACGAGGATGGATGCCCAAAAGAAAAGTGCGAAAAGGAGGCGACTTTTTTTATGGCAGCACAGGTGATGAGGATTACTCTGAAAGCGTATGACCACGAGCTGGTGGACGCATCCGCAAGGAAGATCATTGACACGGTGAAGAAAAACGGTGCCAGGGTCAGCGGGCCGGTGCCTCTTCCGACAAAGAAGGAAGTGGTGACGATCCTGCGTGCGGTCCACAAGTACAAAGACAGCCGTGAGCAATTCGAACAGAGAACCCACAAGAGGCTGATCGACATTGAGACACCGACCCAGAAGACGGTCGATGCGCTCTCCAGGCTGGAAATGCCTGCCGGTGTCTACATCGATATCAAGATGAAGACGAAATAAACGGTGGAGCATATGAGTGTATTCAAGAGTTATTTGCGCCAGCTGCTCCGTCGTTTGAAGGAGCTTCAAGAGGCGGAAAAGAATGGTGATACGGTGGCTGTAAAACAGATCATCGCAGAACTTGTGGAGGATACACAAAAAGGCCTGGAAGACTAGACGACTAGTATGAGCAGCGAAAATCGCTGTTCCGCTGTAGTTAGGAGGAAAATTTTTTATGAAAAAAGCGATTCTTACGAAGAAGCTTGGGATGACGCAGGTGTTCGCGGAAGACGGCGAGCTGATCCCTGTAACCGTCCTGGAAGCGGGTCCATGCTATGTGACCCAGATCAAGACAAAAGAAAATGACGGCTATGAAGCTGTGCAGGTTGCGTTTGAAGACAAGAAAGTGAAGATTGTCAACAAAGACGCGGCAGGGAAGAAAACGGTGGTACACCGCCATGGCGTGAGCCGTCCGATGAAGGGGCATTTCGATAAGGCCGGGGTGGAACCCAAGCGCTATGTAAGAGAGTTTCAATTTGAAAACGCAAGCGAGTATGCTCTGGCACAGGAGATCAAAGCAGATATCTTCGAAGCCGGGGACAAGATCGATGCGACTGCAATCTCCAAAGGAAAGGGATTCCAGGGCGCCATCAAGCGTCTGGGACAGCATCGCGGACCGATGGCACACGGTTCCAAATTCCATCGCCATCAGGGTTCCAATGGTGCCTGCTCCTCGCCTTCCAAGGTGTTCAAGGGCAAAGGGATGCCCGGACATATGGGCAGCGTGCAGGTGACGGTACAGAACCTGGAAGTTGTCCGTGTGGATGCCGAGAAGGGGATTCTCCTTGTGAAAGGGAGCGTGCCCGGACCGAAGAAATCCCTCGTTACAATTAAAGAGTCCGTGAAG
>CADBTO010000025.1 GCA_902797565.1 uncultured Lachnospiraceae bacterium | reverse complement strand
TTGTTCCATGCGCTGCCAGCAGACATGATCCCGCGCAGAACCCAAAGGAGCATCACGGCGAAAAACGTGGCCAGGATGATGCGCATAAAATCCCCGCGGCATAGCATACAGGCAAGTATCAGCATCAGAATGAAAACGATGGTGTTGACTGCATGGTCATTGACCTTCATGGAATGATAGAAAGAAACCATTAAAGGGAACAGCAGGTAATAGTTTTCACGGAACCTGGGATCTTTGTAATCATGCAGGTGGATCCACCAAAGCGCGAGAATCCCGGCACAGATCAGAAGTGCCACGCCAAGATCCCATCCGCAGGTAAAAATTTCAGCCACAGCACCGAGGCAGCCGATCGTGATAATTATAACAGACAGGTTGTACGCTTTGGAAAATCGATCAATATCTTGGTTCAATCAGCTCCCCTCCTTGAAAAACAGGATGAAATATCCTGCGTTACTCCACAGCCGTGATGTACATCGTGCCGTTTTCTTCCTCGCTGCTGGCATAAACCGTAAAACCGTCCCATTTATAGATGCCATCTTCTCCGGGATGGTCGCAGTTCGGATCCAGGGAATAGGAGTTGTATTGCCCGATCTTTGCGACCAGGGAATCAATGCTCTTCCCGACATAGGATGCGGCGATGGACTTGTTGTCCGGGGTGCTTTCTTCTTTGGCTGGCTCCGTATCGGCCTCGCTCTTTGCAGGTGTCTCGTCTTTTTTTGTCACAACTTTTTTACTGGAGCCGTCTTTTTTCGCGTTGTCCTTTTTCGTATTGTCTTTTTTGGAGCTGTCTTTTTTTGCGCTGTCTTTTTTGGCACTATCTTTTTTTGCGCTGTCTTTCTTGGTATTGCTTTCTTTCGCCGGCTCTTTTTTCACGGTCTTTTTGTCTGCTTCTTTTTTGGTGCCTGCGTTTTTTGTGTCAGAAGAAGCAGAAGACTGGTTCTTTTCGCCTGGAGCCTTGGGTTCTTCTTTGGAAGCTGCATCTGTTTGGGTGTTTTGTTTTGAAGCTGTGCCAGAGGCCCCGTCAGAGGTTTCTGCCTTTTTGCTGTCTGTCCTGGCATCTGTATCTGCGTCTGCGTCAACGATTTCAAACGATTCGCTGCCTGCGCCATCTGCAGCTTCTTTGTCTGCCTTGCTGCTGTCTGCGTCATCTGCATCCGTTTTGTCTGCTTCCGCGCCGGCTGCGTCATCCGCAGTTTCTTTGTCTGCATCCGCGGCGTCTGTGTCAGTCGTGGTACTGTCTTCTGCCGCTGCGCCGTCTGCCTCACCGGCAGCATCATCCGCTGCATCTGTATCAGCAGAGGTGGTTTCGGTTTCGGCTGAAGCCGTCCTGGCACTTCCGCCATCCTCCTGGATGTTTGAGGAGCCGCCGCAGCCTGCCAGAGGCAGGGAAAGCGCCAGCGAGAGGGACAGGGCCAGGCAGGTACGCCAGACTTTTTTATAAAAGTATTTGATTTCCATGTATTTCATGATTGTCGTATCTCCTTGTTCTGTGGGTGTTTGAAACATGCAGCCCCTGAGTGCATACGGGGCTGGCCTTCCACAGATTCAAAATCGAAAGTATATGAATGGATTGTAAGTGGCACTCGCGACTTCCATACAGCATAGTGCAAGCAGAACCAGTGCTGCGATATAGGAAAGCGGCGCTGCTGCGCCAGCTATTTTCTCTTGCCGTTTCAGCCGTTCTGTCAGCTTTGGAAGGACTGGGAACGCGAAGAGGCCTGCAAGCGTGATCATGCAAATTGCATAAGGCGTGAGCGCCGTGCTGATTGCCTGGGACGCAGCCAGTGAAATTTTTCCAAAGCTGCCGCCGAATCCCAGCATAGCCGCCATCATGTCTGCGCCCTGTCCCAGGCTTTCCGCCCGGAAGAGTACGAAGGCAAACAGTGCGACCAACGTTGTATACGCCCAGCCGATGGGTTTGGGGATGTTCCTTTTTGGCACATCGAGCAATTCTTCCAGTACGATTGCCGCGCCGTGGAGCAGTCCCCAGAGCACGAAGGTCCAGGCCGCGCCATGCCAGAGGCCCGTGCAGAAAAAGACAATCCATTTGTTGCGCATGGTGCGCAGTTTCCCGTTTCGGTTGCCGCCGAGCGGAATATAAAGGTATTCCTTGAACCAGGTGGAGAGGGAAATATGCCATCTCCGCCAGAATTCCCGGATGCTGCAGGAGCAATATGGATGATCGAAGTTTTCGAGAAATGTAAATCCAAACATATGCCCCAGCCCAATCGCCATGTCGGAATAACCCGAAAAGTCAAAGTAAATCTGGAACAGGTAACACAGACCGCCCAGCCAGGCGCTTGCCGCCGTTGTTTCTGCCGCAGTCAGGGCAAACATTGCGTCCGCCACGGAGCCGCAGGAATTGGCGAGGAAAAGTTTTTTGGAAAGCCCAAAGATGAAGCGCCGCAGCCCGATGGCTGCCTCATCCCAGCTTTGCTGCCGCGACGAAATAAAGCGTTCCACGTCTTTGTACTTGACAATTGGTCCCGCAATCAACTGTGGAAAGAAGGAAACGTACAGAAGCAGCCGCCCATAATTGGTCGCCGCTTTCGCGTCTCCGCGATATACATCAATGCAGTAGGACATCACCTGGAAGGTGAAAAATGAGATCCCAATGGGGAGAGGGATCTGCGGGACTATAAACTTGCAGTGGAAAATCGTGTTCACCTGTGTCATAATAAATCCTGCATATTTGAAAATGCCGATAACCAGAAGGTTGCATATCACATCCACGGCCAGCAGCACTTTCTTCTGTCTGCCATGCGAGCGGTCCATCCAGATTGTGAGCAGGTAGTTCACAAATACGGATGCGACCATCAGGATGACATAGACCGGTTCCCCATAGGCATAGAACAGCAGGCTGCAAACAACCAGCAGGCCGTTTTGCAGCCGCTGCCGGAGTGCCTGTACAGGCACCAGTGAAAGCAGTGAATACAGCAGGAAGGTCACGGGCAGGAACACGAACAGGAACGGGACGCCGGAGAAAACCATTTATTCGACCACCCGGTATTTCCAGCCGTACCCTTCGATGTCTGAAAGGGTGACCATATAATAGTTTTTGTTCCCTGCGTCTTTATTGTTGCGCGAGCCCTGCATCTGGGTATCGAGCACCAGCCATGTGCTGCCGTTTTTGACCTGAACCCAGGCATGCTCCATATATTTTTTGCCATCTACAGGCGTACTGTCGTCTTCAGACAGGTCTGCAGTCTGGATCCGCTCGCCCACGATGAGTTTCGCGTCAAAGCCCAGGGCTTTTGCCACGACATAGGTGGCAGCGGAGTAATTGTAGCAGTTCCCGTTCTTCTTTTCCGCCATTTCTGCGGCTTTGTCGTAGATCCACGCATCAGAGGACAGATTTTCCGGCTTGCCGCGGCCCAGATAGGTCAGGTTGGATGCCATATAGTCGTATGCGGCTTTGAGCTTCTGCTCCTGGGTCATTTTCTCCGTGAACTTTACAGCCCCCAGGATCGTTTCTGCGGCCTGGTTTCCTTTCGTATTCCCGACGGAGACATAGCCCTTCCCATTGCTTCCGAAATACCAGGTGGTTCCCGAAACCTTTTTTGTCTTTCCCATCAGCGCGGGTGCCTTGCCGTCCTTTGCCTTGCTGAAATAATAGCGGCTGCCGGATACGGTCAAGAGGCCGCTTTTCATCACGCCCTTTTTATCAAAATAATAGAGCTTGCCAGAGAGTTTCTGGAGGCCGGTTACTTTTTTGCCTCCTTTATAATAGACCCATTTTCCCGCGGATTTCACAAAACCGCTCTTTTTTGCCGCTTCTGCGACTGTGGGCTGGGGAAAGTGGGAAAGTGCTGCCGTTGTTCCGGATGCCATCGAAGTCATCGAAGCCACCATGGAAGCTGCCAGTACCAGGGCAGCGATCGCTTTTGTTTTCATGTCTGTAATCCTTTCATGTTTCTGTTGAATTTGCCCTTTTCTAAATCGTTATGATACAAGGGCACAAAATCGGTATCATAACAAATTACTATTTTATAACTGCCTGCGCGAGATGTCAAGCGTGTACAGTGAAAAATTTTACTTGACATATGATCTTTCAACCATTAGAATATATGGGTTATTGAACTGTTGGAACAATACCGATGATGATGAGGAGTTTGTCCTATGGAAAAGAAAAAGAACCTGATGACCCATGAAGGCCTGCTGGCACTGGAAGCAGAAGTCCAGGATCTGAAAGTGAACAAGCGGCGGGAGATCGCGCAGAAGATCAAAGAGGCGCGGGAACAGGGCGATTTGTCCGAGAACGCGGAATATGATGCGGCGAAAGATGAGCAGCGGGATATTGAGGCGCGGATCGAGGAGATTGAGGAGATCCTCAAGCATGCGGAGGTCGTGCTCGATGAGGAAGCGGAAAGCGGCAAGGTCAATATTGGGACGACCGTGCGCATTCTGGATATTGAGATGGATGAGGAGATGGAGTACAAACTCGTTGGTTCCACAGAAACGGACAGCCTGAACGGGAAGATTTCGAACGAGTCCCCGGTGGGGCGGGCGCTGATCGGTGCAGGTGTCGGCGATGTCGTGACCGTGGAAACGGATATGGGCAGCATCGAATACAAGGTGCTGGAAATTACCAGATAGTATCTGGCAGGAAGCGGAATGTGAGAAGCATAAAAGCATAGAAGCATAAAAGGAGAGAATGATGGCAAAGGGTAATCAGAACGGCGGCGCGGGAAACGAGAACCAGCTGCTGAAGGTCCGGCGCGAGAAGCTGGAGGCATTGCAGGAGGCAGGGAAGGATCCCTTCCAGATCACGAAGTATGAGGTGTCCCATCACAGCACGGACATCAAAGACCAGTTTGAAAGCCTGGAAGGGCAGACGGTTTCGCTTGCGGGCCGCGTGATGCTCAAACGCGTGATGGGAAAGGCGTCCTTTGCCAATATCCAGGACAAGAACGGGGATATCCAGATTTACGTTGCGCGGGATTCCGTTGGGGAAGAGCCGTACAAGGATTTCAAGAAGTTCGATGTGGGCGATATCGTGGGCGTGAAGGGCGAGGTGTTCCGCACACAGAAGGGCGA
>CADBTO010000024.1 GCA_902797565.1 uncultured Lachnospiraceae bacterium | reverse complement strand
TTGAAATGGTATTTTGCATGGGTGAAGTGGCAGACGGTTACGGAAAAGCAGAAGCGGCTCGGAATCAGGATCGGGCTGCCCGTACCGGAACCAAGGACATATTATGATTTTTATGATGTGGCAAAAGAGCATGGAATATTGGATCCGGAAGCATTGCAGCCATATATCAATTTCATGCTCCAGCTGCCGTATTTCAAGAAAATCAAACTGGTTTGCGGCAATGGCAGGAAAAAACAGTTTATTCTGGTTCATGGCTGGTATGATATGAGGGAGAGTGAGGACAGCGACGAGCAGAAACGGACGAATATCTGGTCAAGGGTACAGGAGATGAACCCTGCCAGATTTGCGATATCCAGGGATACACTGATCATCCATGGGCATACGCCAACGATTTCTGTGCATGCGGTGGAGGAAGGCAGTCCGCGCCTTACGGATCGGCCGGGTTTTATCCTGTATCGGAGAGGAGCGGTCAATATTGACTGTGGATGTGGCTATATCCGTGAATTGGAAGGGGATGTGCGGCTGGGGGCATACTGCCTGGAAACAGGAGAGGAGTATTATTCCAGATAAGGCTGCTGGAAGGAAAAGCCCTGCACCAGGGCGTCAGGCCATGGGGCAGGGCAAAAGGGATGTTCTCCGGCATTGCCGGGTACATCTCGTGCGGCGGGCAGGTTTGATGGTTATTCTCCCTGCTCGATTGGAAGGCGGATCCGGACTTTTTCAATCCGTTTCCGCCGTATTTCAGAAACGGAAAGCAGGATGCCGTCTTTTGTGACATAGGTCTCGCCAGCTTTGGGAAAGTGGTCAAAGAGCCCGATCAGGTATCCGCCGATAGTGTCATAATCTTCCGAGGTAAAGTCCAGTTCCAGTTCATTGCAAAGATCCGTCAGGTTCATAGAGCCAAGGACTTCATACTCGTTTTCTCCAATGGGAATGATATCGTCTACTTCATAAAAGTCGTATTCATCGCGGATTTCGCCAACGAGTTCTTCCAGAAGGTCTTCCAGAGTGACAATGCCTGCAAGACCGCCATATTCATCCAGGACAACGGCCATGGAGATATGGTCTTTGCGCAGTTCGTTGAATAATTCCGATGTGTTTTTCTGCTCAAATGTATAATATGCCTCTCGCAGGTACGTTCGGATGGAAAAGGAGGATTTCCTGTTCTTTCCAGGGAGCAGAAGATCCTTCATATTCAGGATACCGATGATATGGTCGCTTTCGCCCTCATAGACAGGCAGCCTGGTATACATATTTTTCTGGAAGACGGACATCAGTTTTTCATAGGACCAGTTCACATTGACTGCAGCCACATCGATCCGGGGTGTCATGATTTCTTTGACCGAAGTATCCGAAAAATCGAAGATGTTATTGATATATGCTTTTTCTTCTTTTTCGATGACACCGCTTTCACTTCCGACATCGACAATTGTGCGGAATTCTTCCTGTGTCATCACAGCCTTTGCGGTGTCTTTTGAAACACCAAGCAGGCGCAGCAGCCCACTAACCAGATGGTTGACCAGGAAGATCACGGGGGTCAGCACGTTCATCAGGATGAAGATGACCCGGGTGCAGGACAGTGCCATATTTGTGGGTTCAATGGTTGCCATGTTTTTCGGAGTGATTTCTCCGAAGATCAGAACCAGTATGGTCATGGTTCCGGTTGCAATGCCTGCGCCATAGCTGCCAAACAGGTCAATGGCAAGGATCGTGGCAAGCGAAGAAGCAGATATATTGACAATATTATTACCGATCAGGATTGCGGATAGCATTTTGGGCATATCGTCTGTGACCTGAAGCGCAATCTTCGCACGCTTGTTTCCGCTTTCCGCCAGGGTACGGAGCTTGATCCGGGATACTGTGGTCAGAGCTGTTTCCGCAGAGGAAAAAAAGGCGGAAAGCGCAAGGAGTACAAGCAGCAGTCCGCCCTGGACCAGTTGGTGTATCATTTGTGTTGTCATATGGTTTCGGCGCTCCTGGCGTGTCATTCCGTGGGGGATGCGTTCAGGTATGCCTCCTGCTCCGGGGTCAGCTTGTCGATAGATATGCCCAGGAAGGAGAGTTTGCGGTTTGCAACTTCCAGATCCACATCGCGAGGGACGGAGATCAGTTTTTCTGTGAGCATTCCTTTGTGTTCGACCAGGTATTTTGCGGAAAGCGCCTGGATTGCGAAACTCATATCCATGATTTCTGCGGGGTGTCCGTCGCCGCAGGCAAGGTTTACGAGCCTGCCTTCTCCGAGCACGTAGATAAAGGTTCCCTTGCTGACCTCGTAGCCGACAATGTTCTGTCTCTGGTCGATTGTTGAGAGCGCACACTGGCGAAGTCCGGCCATGTCGATTTCCACGTCAAAGTGTCCGGCATTGCAGAGGATCGCGCCATTCTTCATCTGTTTCATATGTTCTGTGCTGATAACGCCGGCGCAGCCTGTGACTGTCACAAAGAAATCGCCGATTTTTGCGGCCTCTGCCATGGGTAAGACGGTGAAGCCATCCATGACGGCTTCGATGGCTTTGATGGGATCGATTTCCGTGACAATGACCTGTGCACCAAGTCCTTTGGCACGCATGGAGACGCCCTTTCCACACCAGCCGTAACCCGCGACGACGACTGTTTTCCCTGCAACGATCAGGTTTGTGGTGCGGTTGATGCCATCCCAGACAGATTGTCCCGTACCATAACGGTTATCGAACAGATGTTTGCAGTCCGCGTCATTGACGCAGACCATCGGGAAGGTGAGCTGCCCGTTCTTTGCCATAGCTTTCAACCGGATGATGCCGGTTGTGGTTTCTTCGCAGCCGCCGATCACATACTGGAGTTCGTCTTTTAATTTGGTATGGAGCATATTCACCAGGTCTCCGCCATCATCGATGATGATGTTGCAGTGGTGAGAAAGTACTTCTGTAATATGGTGCTCATATTCTTCTTCTGTTGAACCATACCAGGCAAATACATTCAGTCCGGATTTTACAAGTGCTGCGGCAACGTCGTCCTGTGTAGAAAGCGGATTGGATCCTGTGATGTACATTTCTGCTCCGCCTGCGGCAAGAACCTTGCAAAGGTAAGCGGTTTTTGCTTCCAAATGAATGGAAAGTGCAATGCGGATGCCCTGGAACGGCATTTCTTTTTTGAAATCTTCTTCCAGGCTGCGGAGAAGGGGGCAGTTTTTTCGTACCCAGTCAATTTTGTGTTCTCCGGAAGGAGCCAGGGACAGATCTTTGATCTCGCTCATGGTTTCGATATCCTTTCTTGAATAAGTTGCAGAGTTGGTTTCTCTGCTTGTTCTGAAATTTTGTGACAGTATACAAGATTATACAGTAGGTTTTTCCGTATTGCAAGCCTTTTGTTCATATCAGAAATCCGAGAAGTCGGATGATTTATATAATATGAATCCGATGGGGCTGTCTGTGCCAGTTTGTGCCAGTTGAAAAAATTGCTTTTCAAAGTGGGAGAGATTTGCTATAATGTCGGGAGTACCACTGGGAACAACGAGAAAGGAGGCTATGGGTCTATGAATATACTTGTGCGGGGTGGTCGCGTTTTGAATCCTGCAGATGGGCGGGATGAAAGAGCGGATGTGTTCATCTCCGATGGCGTGATCGTTAATATCGGAAAAGATCTGTCGGACGAGCTGGCACAGGAGATCATCTATGCGGAGGGCTGTTATGTGTGTCCCGGATTTGTTGATCTGCATGTACATTTGAGGGAACCCGGGCAGACAGAGAAAGAGGACATCGAGGGCGGATGCAAAGCAGCAGCGAGAGGCGGGTATACGACAATCGTTGCGATGCCGAACACGCAGCCTCCGGTGGATCGGATGGATCTGGTGGAGTATGTACATATGCGTGCCGTGGATGTTGGCCTGTGTAAGGTGATACAGGCAGGAGCCATCACGAAAGGGATGGAAGGGAAAACGCTTGCGGATATAGATGGTTGTGTGATGGCAGGAAGCAGGGCGATCAGCGAGGACGGGAAGAGCGTCATGGATTCGGGGCTGATGCGTGCCGCAATGGTAAAGGCAAAAGAGCTGGGAATTCCGGTGCTCTCCCATTGCGAAGACAAGGCGCTTGTGCAGGGCGGCGTTATGAATGCAGGGAAAAAGGCAAAAGAGTTTTCACTGCCGGGAATCACGAATTCTGTAGAAAATGTTATTGCGGTGCGGGATGCGATGCTGGCGGGAGAGACTGGTGCAAGGCTGCATCTCTGCCATTGCTCCACGAAGGAGTCTGTCCGGATTATCCGGGAAGCGAAGAAGCAGGGCATTGATATCAGTGGGGAAGTCTGCCCCCATCATTTTGTATTATGTGAAAATGATATAGACAGTGCTGCGAACGGGAATTACAAGATGAATCCGCCGCTGCGCACGAAGGTAGACCGGGAGGCGCTGCGAGGCGGCCTTTCAGATGGAACCCTTGAGGTGATTGCCACAGACCATGCCCCTCATACTGAGGAGGAAAAAAGCCGGGGGTTTGCCGGATCTCCGTTTGGGATCGTGGGGCTTGAGACGGCAGCATCCCTTGCATATACCTGCCTGGTTATGGGTGGTTATCTTTCACCAATGCAGATGGTGGAAAAGATGAGCTATAATCCCGCGAGGATTCTGGGACTTGATGTGGGGGATCTTTCGGAAGGGAAACGGGCAGATATTACGATTTTCAATCCGTATGAAAGCTATGAGATTCGGGCTGGGGAATTTGCCGGAAGAGCAAAGAATATGCCGTATGAAGGAATGAAAGTAACGGGCCGGGTGGTGGGAACCATTATGGGCGGCAAGATCACTTATAAAATTTGAGGAGGCGTGTGAAACATGATACAAAAGCTAATAGCACAGATTGCGGCAAAGAAGGCTCCGATTGTCATTGGATTGGATCCACAGTTGTCATTTATCCCGCAGAGAATCCTGGATGCTTCCATTCAGCAGAGCGGAGAAACCCTGGAAAGTGTGGCGGGTGCCATCTATGCCTTTAACAAGGCGATCCTGGATGCTACAGCAGACCTGGTTCCAGCGGTGAAACCACAGATTGCAATGTATGAGCAGTATGGAATACCCGGATTGATGGCATATAAGAAAACGATTGATTATGCGCACCAGAAGGGACTGGTTGTTATTGGGGATATCAAACGGGGGGATATTGGTTCGACATCAGAAGCATATGCCAAGGGGCATCTTGGTACGGTAAAAGTAGGCGGGAAAGTGATTGCGCCGTTTGAAGAAGATTTTGCTACCGTAAATCCGTATCTGGGGTATGATGGCGTGAAGCCCTTTATTGACGTATGCAGGGAATGTGACAAAGGGATTTTTGTCCTGGTCAAAACGTCCAATCCTTCCAGCGGAGAGTTCCAGGATCGGCGGATCGATGGAGAAGTTCCGCTGTATGAGTGGGTTGGTGAAAAGGTTGAAGTCTGGGGGGAGGATCTGCGGGAAGGACAGTATTCCAATGTCGGGGCAGTCATTGGGGCGACATATCCGGAAATGGGCAGGCAGCTCCGGCGGAAAATGCCTCATACCTTTATCCTGGTCCCTGGATATGGAGCGCAGGGCGGTAAAGGAAAGGATCTGGTTGGATTCTTTGATGATGACGGAATGGGCGCGATTGTCAATTCTTCCAGAGGGATCATTGCGGCATATAAGCAGGAAGCATATGCGAAATATGGAGAGGAGAATTTCGCAGATGCGGCAAGGGCGGCAGTGCTGGATATGCAGGAGGATATCCAGGGCGCAATCGGAAGACGGTTTTGTTCATAGGAGATTTCGCCAGGAGCCAGTTCAGTGCGATGCGCGATCGGGTTTATTCCGGATATGAGGGCAGGTGCATGGGCTGAATGATACGGGAGGATTGGATTTGAAAGAGAAAGAGCGGGCAAAGGTTCTGGAACAGGATTCCCTTGCGGAAGGCATTTTCAGCCTTTGGCTGGAATGCAAGGCGGCATCGGCGGCGCAGCCGGGTCAATTCGTGGATTTGTTTTCGGAAGATGCGAGCAGGATTCTGCCTCGTCCGATTTCGATCTGTGAGATTGACCGGGAAGGCGGGAGAATCCGGTTGGTATATCGGGCTGCAGGTGCAGGGACGAAGGAATTTGCCGGATTGAAAGCAGGTGCAGGGATATCCATGATTGGCCCCCTGGGGACAGGTTACCCCTTAGACAAGGGCTATCAGGAGCCAGTCCTCATTGGAGGCGGGATTGGGATACCGCCGCTTGTGGAACTGGCCAGGGCATTTCGAAAGATGGGGATTACACCGCGTGTCGTGTTGGGCTATAGGCGGGAAGTGTTCTTAAAAGAAGAATTTGAGCAGGCGGGCTGTCTGGTTTCTGCTGCGTTGGAGGATCCGGAAATGGGAGAATTGCCGGAAGGAGAGGTTTGCAAGGGCAATGTGCTTGATGCCATCCGGACTTTTTCGGTGGAAGGGGACGCGCTCTTCTCATGCGGCCCGATTCCGATGCTCCGTGGCGTGAAGTCTTACGCGCTGGAACATGCTCTGCCATGTTATCTTTCCCTGGAGGAGCGGATGGCTTGCGGAGTTGGTGCCTGTCTGGGCTGTGTGTGCAGGACAGTGGAGCAGGATGGGCACAGTTATGTAAACAATGCCAGGATTTGCAAAGATGGTCCGGTATTTGAGGCAAGGGAGGTGCAGTTATGATGGAAAAAGGTATGCCGGATGACGGCTCCCTTGCGGTGGATCTTGCGGGTATCCCATTGAAAAATCCTGTAATGACAGCTTCGGGCACGTTTGGAAGCGGTGTGGAATACAGTGAGTTTGTAGATTTGAACCGTTTGGGAGCTGTTGTAACCAAAGGTGTGGCAATCGAGCCGTGGGAAGGAAACGGGACACCGCGGATCGCAGAGACTCCGTCGGGGATGCTCAATGCCATAGGGCTGCAGAATCCGGGGATTGATGTTTTCCTGGAACGGGATCTGCCTTTTCTGGAGGGTTTTGATACAAAAGTGGGTGTGAATGTCTGTGGACATACGCAGCAGGAGTATCTGGATGTTGTTGAACGGCTGTCGGACGCAAGCTGTGATTTCCTGGAGATCAATATCTCCTGCCCGAATGTGGAACATGGTGCGCTCGCATTCGGACAGGATCCGGCAATGGTTCAGAGTCTGACGGAACAGATCCGGAAACGGTCTAAAAAACCTGTGTTTATGAAGCTTTCTCCGAATGTCACCAGCATTGCGGAGATTGCAAAGGCAGCGGAGGCTGGTGGCGCGGATGGGATATCTTTGATCAATACAATTACGGGGATGAAGATCGATATCAGGCGGAGGTGTTTCTTACTGAAAAACAAGACAGGCGGGATGAGTGGTCCTGCGGTTCATCCGGTTGCAGTGCGTATGGTATATGAAGCAAGCCGGGCAGTAAAGATTCCGATTATCGGGATGGGCGGCATCGCATCTCCGGAAGACGCGATTGAGATGATGCTTGCCGGGGCAACGGCAGTGGCAGTGGGAACAGCAAACTTTTATCAGCCGGATCTGACAATCCGGATTATAGATGGGATGCAGCAATATCTGGAGGAACAGGGCATTTCGAGGATTCAGGAGATCATCGGCGCAGTCAGGGAAGCAGCATAACTGTTTTGATGGCGTGGCTTTGGCAAAGCAACAAGACCGGGAAAGGAGCGGGTGAAAGGTATGGAAGCATATAAAGAAGAGTTTATTCATTTTATGATCGACTGTGGTGTATTACAGTTCGGAGACTTTGTGACAAAGAGCGGGAGAAATACGCCGTTTTTTATCAATACCGGTTTTTACCGGACGGGAAGCCAGCTGGAGCGGTTGGGCGGATATTATGCAAGGGCGGTACATGATGCCTTTGGCACGGATTTTGATGTGCTGTTTGGACCGGCATACAAAGGGATTCCTCTTTCAGTAGCCGCATCCATGGTTTTTTCAAAGGAGTACGGGAAGGATATCCGTTATTCTTCGAACCGGAAGGAAGTGAAAGACCATGGGGATACGGGGATTCTGCTGGGAAGCCCGATCAAGGATGGAGACCGGGTGGTAATTATAGAAGATGTCACGACGGCAGGGACTTCGATCGAAGAGACCTATCCCATTCTCAAGGCGTGCGGAAACGTGGAAGTGCTGGGATTGGTGGTATCTGTGGACCGGATGGAACGCGGGAAGTCTGAAAAAAGCGCGTTGTCTGAGATATCAGAGAAATATGGAATGAAAACGACACAGATCGTGAATATGGAAGAAGTGGTGGAGGTTCTGTATCAGCGGGAGTACCAGGGGCAGATTTTGATCGACGAGGCAAGGAAGAAGCAGATTGACGCTTATTATGAAACCTACGGGGCTTCGCGGTAAGGTGCCGGATGCGGAGAAAGACAGGCTGTTTATGCGGTTTGTCTGGAAATTGGTGCTTTTTGCAGTATACCTTTTGGTGATGAGTTATGTGCTGTTTTTCTTCGAACGGGAGGCAAGCCAGGTGGCAAGGTATAATCTGCATCCGTTTGCAGAGATTATGCGCTATGTCCATTATGCCAGGAAGATTGGAAGTACCCGGGTATTGCTGAATCTGCTGGGCAATGTCATTATGTTTGTTCCCTGCGGTTTTTTTCTCCCGGCATTATTTAACGGGAGAAAACGCCATCCGTTCGTGGCAGTCTTCGCCTGCTGCCTGTTTTCGGTCGTGATCGAAACGTGCCAGTTTGTGACCCATTTGGGCAGTTGTGATGTAGATGACGTGATTTTGAATACGCTCGGTGGGACACTGGGATATATTCTGTATGTGGTTTACCGTTTTTTCAGGTACGGGGGAGTGGGAGATGGTGAGAAGGAAAAGAAAGGAACGCAGTAAACAGCCGATTTCGGTGGTATCCATCTGGACATCTGCGGTCGGCGGTGTGGCGCTGTTAGGTTTTTGCGCATTGATGGTATATGCCGTCCTGAAACAGGGAGAAGTCGGGAAGTTTGCAGGTGGAATTGGATTATGCGCATTTGTGGCCTGTATCGTGTGTGTGCCGGTGGGTTATAAGGCGATGCAGCAGCTGGAATACCGCCTGCTGCAAAGATTGATGGGTTTTTTTGTCCCTCTGGCTGGGCTTTTGCTCTGGCTGGCATTGTATCTGTTTGGCTTGTTGTTTGCATGAGGGCAGGAAGGGAAAAACAATGGTTGATTGGTATACTTCAAATTTAGAAGACCGGTTCCAGGCGGCTGCGGATCGAATTATGGGGCTTGCAGCGTGGAACGGAAAGTGCCAGAATCCGGCGATGACGGATTATTTTGCTGAAAGCGCAGGCAGTCTGGCAGAGATTGTATTTTATGCAAAGAACAGGCTTGCAAAGAACAAGGGCGTACCGTCGGAAGATGAAAGCATTCAGGCGAAAAAGAACCGGCAGGCGCGTATTTTTGCGGGCACTTTGCCGGAAAACTACGGGAAAAGCTATCTGAACCCGGAATATGCGGTGCAGCAGCTTGGAATGGAATGTGGGCAGGTCCTCTCAGCTATCTATGCGGATATGCTGTCGGCCTATCCATATGCGGCGGAGTGCCGGTTGCTGCCAGTGGTTGTGCTGCTGGAATTTTATCTTGGGATCTATGATGTGGTTTGCAGCAATCTTGGGGACGGCAGGGCGGATCTGGCAAAGGTGCTGAAAGCGCGGATGAAGGAGTTTTATCTGGAGTTCGCGCCGTTTGTATACCGCAACTATGTGCTCCAGCAGGTTGACGCGGAAGAGGGGTATATCCAGAAGTGGGCGTTGGGTGCGGATATCAGTACGCCGGATTACCTGTATGACTGCGGGTTCTATGTGGGTGAGGATGAACTGGGGCTGTGGCAGTATCTTTCCAGCCTTTCTGAAGAAAGAATACAGGAAATGGCAGATATCTATACAGAAGGGTATCGGATTGGTTTTGAAGTTACCCGCAAGGATCTGTCGAAGAAGAAGACGGTGGAGCTGGAGTATCCGATTGGTTTTGAGCGGGTCATTCGGAAAGCGGTGGCGAACTTTGCAAAAATGGGGCTGTCCTGCTCCATGAGGCGGGAACCGCAGCTATCCATCATAGGCAGGGGCAGCAGCAGATGGGCGGTGTATTCTGTTTCACTGGACAGGCAGTTTCTCTTTGACCATAAGGAAGACAAGGCGCTGTATATGGACAGGGGCTTTGTGGAACGAAGACTGGAAGCGCTGGAAACAGTATATGAAGAATGCGCGGCGTTCTGCCGGGATTATGCTGGTCCGGCTGTGGTGGATGTCTTTGGGGAAGCGCGGTTTGAACCTGTGAACAAGGCAGCGGCAGCAGCTTTTTCCAGAGAACAGAACGAAATCTGCGTGCTGGAGCGTTCCAGCGTGTCTGCGCTTTCCAATCGCTATATTTCCGGAGAGGAAACCAGCTTTACGATTATTGCCTGGCCGCTTCCATCGATTGCGGATGCGAAGGATGCACTGTATCGGAAGATCTTTGATGAGACATTCCGTTTGAACACGTTGGATTATCGAAAATACCAGGACATGCAGCAAAAGCTGATTGACATATTAGACCAGGGCACTAGGGTATATATACAGGGAAAAGGGGATAACCAGACGGACATGACAGTCAGTCTGTGTTCCATTGATCCCGACAAAGAGACCAAATTTGAAAATTGCGTGGCGGATGTGAATATTCCGGTGGGTGAGGTCTTTACGTCTCCGGTATTGAAAGGGACGAATGGGTTGCTGCATGTATCGGAGGTCTATATCCGTGATTTTCATTTCAAGAATCTGAAACTCTATTTTGAGGACGGGATGGTAAAAGATTATTCTTGTGAAAATTTCGATGATCCGGAGCAAAACAGGCGTTTTGTGGCAGACCATATCCTGTTCAAGCATGCAGCCCTGCCACTGGGCGAATTTGCGATTGGTACGAATACGACAGCATACCGGATGGCAAGGGATTACCGGATCCAGGACAAGCTGCCGATTCTGATTGCGGAAAAGACAGGCCCTCATTTTGCGGTGGGTGACACCTGCTACGCGCATTCGGAAGATGTGGCGGTGTTCAATCCGGATGGGAAAGAGATCATAGCCAGGGATAATGAGGTTTCGATTCTCAGAAAGGAGGACGTATCCCGGGCATATTTCAACTGCCATACGGATATCACGATCCCGTTTGAAGAATTGGGAAAGATTGAGGTGGCTACAGAGCAGGGTGAGCGTCTGGCGGTGATTCGGGATGGAAAGTTCGTGGTGGAAGGCTGCGAGGAACTGAATGTGCCGTTAGAGGGATTAGCGTACTAGGACGGAGGAACTGATGGAACTGTTAGGAGAAGCGTTGACCGGTTGGGGCGATTTGGACGGCCAGGGCG
>CADBTO010000023.1 GCA_902797565.1 uncultured Lachnospiraceae bacterium | reverse complement strand
TTGGAACTGCGCAAGTTCCGCATCCGTGAGTTCAGGACTATCCTCGTCGTAGGTTATCGGCATGGAAGCGGCTTTCTCTAACATCCGGACCTGTTCTATGCCTTGACAGTGAATCAGGGCGGGTGTATAGTAGGGGGACGAGTCAAAAGGGTGGCACAACAGGATACGAGATATGGAATGATTCGATAGATCGGTGTGGCGCAGGATAGAGAGATGAGGGAACAGTGCTTATGAAGACGCAGCGGAAGAAGATCGCTTTTTTTGGATGCAGCCTGACCAGTTGGTACAAACGCAGTTTATGCAGGGTGTTCAGCATTGTTGCAGAAGAGCTGGATGTGGATCTGGTGTTTTTCAATACCTATGGCAAGATCGGTACTAGGAACGGATTTACGGAAGACTATGAAACCAGGATCTTGGACTATTTTGACCTGAACCAGTTTGACGGGATTGTGTTTGACGGGGAAGGGTACAATATTGACGGGATGGCGGAGAAGATCGAGCGCCGGCTGCGCCGCGTGAAATGCCCGGTGGTGGCCATCAGCAGTTATACGGAAGGCTCATGTGAAGATTTCTATAAAATCAGATTCGATGATGCCGGCGGGCTGCGAATGATGGTGGAACACTTTCTGGACGACCATCATTTTACCAGGATCGGCTACATGTCCGGCCCCCTCTACCATTCAGATGCCAGGCTGCGCCTGGACGAGTTCCGTTCCGTGATGGAAGAGCGTGGGATGCCCCGGGACGGGGTGGGCATGTTTGAAGGGGATTTCTGGTATAATAAAGGGGTGGAAGCAGCACATTATTTCCTGTCCCTTCCGGAACTGCCGGAGGCAATCGTCTGCGCGAATGACTATATGGCGATTTCCCTGATCAATGCGCTCCGGTCCTGCGGGACCAGGGTTCCGGAGGATATCGCCGTATCCGGGTTTGATGGGAGTGTGGAAGGGAGGGAATACCTGCCGCATCTTACAACGGTCACGCGTGAGCGCATGGATATTGCGCAAAAGGCATTGAATCTGCTGGTGGATCTTACGAATCATCCGGGGAAAACAGACTTTGACCTGCGGGTTTCGCCGAAGCCAATCTTTGCCCAGTCATGCGGGTGCGATCCTTTGGATTACCATCGAGTCCTGGATATCGTGGCACGTGTCCAGGAGGAAAAACGGATGATGAATGCGGGCGTTCTGGATTCAGAGTCTGCGATGGTCAAGCTGAACAATGCAGGCAGTGTCCGGAGGATGGAGGCAGTATTTGCGGAGGATTCCGTGAACTTTGGCGAGTATTCATCGTTTTTCCTGATGGTGCATCGGGACAGTAATGGCATACCTGCATATGACAGCAGGTTTACGGTCCCTTCCGGCACATTCGTGCCTGTCATCTGGATTGACAAGAATAAAGAATATGTGGGCTGTCCGCATTCTTTCAATGCGGCCTCGTTCATTCCGCAGTCGAATTCAGACCGGTGCCATGTCTATTATGTGATGTGCGTGAACTGCGCAGAAAAGGTGTTTGGCTATTCGGTCGTGGAGATGACAGGGAAGGATATCTTCAATGATTTCCATAATGTCTGGCTGCACAACCTGGGGCTGACGCTGAACGCGCTGCAGAAAAACGACCATATCGAAAAGCTGATCAAGGAACTGGAAGGGCTCAGTATCACGGACGGCCTGACCGGAATGCTGAACCGGCGCGGGTTTGACGACAGGTCGCGGAACGCGCTGGCTGCAATCCAGGAGCGGAATACCATCTGCACGATTGTTATGGATATGGATGGCCTGAAGCGGGTTAATGATGAATTTGGCCATTATGAAGGAGACCGCGCGATCAAGGCATTGGCGGATATCATCACGCGCTGCTGTGATTCCGGTGAGATCGCATGCAGGGCAGGCGGCGATGAATTTTATATCTTCGCTGCGGATTATTCACAGACCCGGTTAAACCGCTTCGTCAGGCATATGGAGAATTATGTGGAGAAATACAACGCGTCGAACCGCAGAGGATACCAGCTGGGGTTCAGCTACGGCGCGTATCTGATAGAGACAGATTCCTTTGGGCGTATCGAGGAATTCCTGAAGATCAGCGATGCGCGGATGTATGAGCAGAAGATGACAAAGCCCGGACGGAGGCGGTAGGCTTACGCCTCCGCTTCGTAGACCTGCAGCCGGGCGGCATCCGGGAAAATCTTTTCTGCCAGGCGCTGCGAAATGTCGTTTACAGCGTCAAAGCGGAGGGAACTTTCCGGATATTCCGCCTGCGCCCTGGCAGTGACGATGCGCAGGAGCCGGAAGAGTTCATTGGGGTATTTGCTGTGCAGGAAGGAGAGTTCCAGATCTTTGCCGCCAGTGCGCTGGACGAAGATTACGCAGGCAGGATCCCCTGTTTCGTCTATGCGGAGCTGGCAGAGGGAAGGAATGCACGATGCCTTCCATCTTTCCATGTCGTCAATCGCATAGAACGGGGCGATTTCTGAGAAAACCTTCCGTTGGATCAGCGGGGACTGCTCAAAGAACAGCTGCTGCTTTGCTTTTTGTATACCACTGTTCTGTAGAACTGGTGCACGGAGCAGTGTTTCGGGAGAAACGACGTACCGCGTATGGGAAAAGGACAGGTCAAAGACGAATCCCATCCGGATAAAGCGTTCCTGATGCAGGGATTGGAAGAACGCATACAGATCCTGGCCCTGCCCGCCCGGCTCGGTATCCACGGAAAAACTGGTCAAGACTGGATATCGTGCAGTGGCGTTGATAAAGAGGCACAGCTGTTCCAGCAGACCGGTTCCGATGCCGCTGCGCCTGCGCTCCGGCACGACATACAGCCAGTCCAGTTCATAGGAGTCGTCCAGAAGCTGCAGGGAGGCAGCGCCGCAGAGGGCTCCCGCATCGTCATATGCACCCAGGGACGCCCTGCTTCCGCCCAGGTATGCAGGCGGGGGCAGCAGCGCCGCAAAGTCATTTCGATTCGTTTCGTTGATTTGTATGAAATTCATCATGCTTGTCCTTGCTTTTGAATCTTTTTCCAGTTCTCATAGTTCTTGGAATATTCATCCAGAAAGCCGTGGGTGTCCCACATCATCTGGAAAAATGGCATTTCCCCTTCAAGGATGGCCTTCGCTGAGGTTCCGCCGGTCTGTATGTCGATTCCGTATTTGCTCTTGATATAGCAGCTTACGGTTGTGTTCAGACTCGTCATGGCTGTCATCTGCGCATCCAGATCCGGATGTGTTTTGGCAAACTCCTTTGCAGGGGCAACGACTGTGAGGATGTTGGAATAACCAAGGAGCTTGCGGCTGTATTCAATGAAGCTCTGCAGAACAGGTGGGGATTGAATCAGATTTTCGATCCACTCTGGCGTTACTTCTTCCGGTGAAGGGATTTTGAATCCGGGATCTGCCAGCTTGGGCAGTTCTTCTTCCACCATCTGCTTTTGTGTTGCCAGATCCTCGTCTTCGATTGCCTTGACCCATTTCAGGTTCCAGGCGTGGTCTTCTTTAGCATTTTTTCCAATGGGTTTTCCGTTTTTATCATAGTTATGGTCACGCAGGATCGGCGCGTAGGCACGGGTAATATTGACGTCGGTATTCATACCCAGATAGTTCTTCTTTTTCCGCGCCCGCTGGGTCGATGCCAGAAGGTCTGGATCATTGTTTATTTTGGAATACTTTTTCAGCTGCCAGAGCAAATCAATGGAAGTTCCCGTGAGTTTGGAATTATTCTTTGTTATTTTTTTCACGTCTTTGATCCGGTCTGATTCCAGCCGGTAATCAGCCATATATTCGTCAAAGTTCATCTCCTCCCGCCCGCTGTCTGAAACATTCCAGTGTCCTTCTTTTTCAGCGATCTGGTCGTCAATGCAGTGCTTCCACTGCAAAGTCTGGGTCATCAGGTTTGCAAGCTGGACCAGTGCCCGGTGTTTCTGCACATATTCGGGGTGCTTGTCATAGTACTGTTGTAAAACGGGATCCCGTTGCCGGAGATTATCCAATCCCAGCGCATATCGCCGCAGTTCAATATATTTTGCCGGATCCTGCAGGATGTAATGCTCGATCCCGTTTTTTTCCAACTCATCTGCCGTCGGGATTTCCATCTTCATGATTTCGTCCATGTGTTCGCACATCATCCTGTCTTTTTCTTCTCTGCGTGTTTCGTCTGAGAGCACAGAAATCGCGCGCGTATTCCATTCCGCTTTTTTCCGTTCGATCTCATTGAGCGGCATGCCCTTCTGATCCCGGTATACCGGACGGATGAAAGTCGTAACAATCCGGCTGTCATCGCCGGGTTTCCATGCGTACATCTTGCTTTTTTTGATTTCCGGCCAGTGCTTATCGACGGTCTCGTTTACAGGATCACCCGCGCTGAGCAGCTTCAGTAAAAGCTTTGCCTCGTCTT
>CADBTO010000022.1 GCA_902797565.1 uncultured Lachnospiraceae bacterium | reverse complement strand
GCCTTCACCCGGCTCACCGCTTCTTCCATCGATGAAAACGCATAAGGGTCATTCTCTTCTGCAAGATTCACTTCCTCTTCCTGATAATCATCCGACTTCGGCAGGATCTTGTTCAGCACCGGCACATCTTTGAGCAGGGGCGTCATGACCGAAGAGCCGAAACCGCCTACATCCTGGTTGATCAGTACCACCACAATCGCAAGCCATACCACGATGATCAGCAGGAAGACCAGAAACAGCAGCAGCCCGCCTCCTGCGCTGTCATTGTCATCATCATCCGCTTCCCCGGCTGCCTTTGCCCGCTCGCGGCGTTCATCCCGCAGCTTTTTCCGCTCTTCTTTTTCCAGCTCCTTCTGTTCTTTCTTGCTCAGCTCGCTTGTTGCATCAGCCATTTTTCTTCACTCCAATCCCATATCTGAAGCTGGTGAGGTCGTCGTTGACCTTGATCTCCTCAGCAGCCACTTCCTTCTTGAAGACCTCGAACGCGTTCTCCCGCAGCTTTTCATGGGTCTTCCGCTCCTGTATCGCCTGGTTCAGGCGTCTCCTGGCAATCTCCAGCGCATCCCTGGCACGCTTAAGCGCAAACATCTGGTCCCGGATCAAGAGCTTCATCGTCTCGATCGCCGTCCGCAAATGCGCGATCTCCCGCAGATCCAGCCGTCCTTCCCCGGCCTCCCGAAGCCGGATGTCATACGCGCCGCGCCGCTTCAGAAGCGTCTCCAGCTTCTCCTCTTCCTCCAGCACTCTCGCATTTGCCATGCTGTATGCAATCTTTTCCTGGGACTCCAGCTTCTCTTTCAGCTCCAGGATATTCTGCATGCGATAAACAAATTTTGCCATAACTGCCTCGCAGTTCGTCAGTCAAACAGCGCTTCGAGCTCTTTGACTTCCTCGTCAAACTCAAATTTTTCATCGGTGCGCTGCATCAGGTACTCGTTCACGCTGTCAATTTTGGAAATTGCATAGTCGATATTCTTGTTCGACCCCGCCTTGTACGCGCCGATATTGATCAGATCCTCCGCCTCGGAGTAGGTCGCCATCACATTCTTCAGCTTCCCGGCCGCCCGCTTGTGCGCATCGCCTGCCACAGCGGACATAACACGGGAAATGCTCATCAGCACATCCACCGCGGGATAATGGTTCTTCTGCGCAAGCGAACGGTTCAGCATGATATGCCCGTCCAGAATCCCCCGCGCCGTATCAGTGATCGGTTCATTGAAATCATCCCCGTCCACCAGCACCGCATACAGCCCCGTAATCGAACCATCCCTGGAATTCCCGGCACGTTCCAGAAGCTTTGGCATCTCGGAATACACACTGGGGGGATATCCCCGCGTAACCGGCGGCTCCCCGCTGGCAAGCCCGATCTCCCGCTGTGCCATCGAAAAACGGGTCAGGTTGTCCATCATCAGCAGCACATCCTTCCCCTGGTCCCGGAAATACTCCGCAATCGCTGTCGCCGTCTTCGCCGCCTTGCTGCGGATCAGCGGCGGCGTATCGGATGTCGCGATCACCACCACAGATCTTGCCATCCCTTCCGGACCCAGGTCCCGTTCCACAAACTCCCGGACCTCACGCCCCCGCTCCCCGATCAGTGCCACAACGTTGACCTCTGCTTTGGTGTTGCGCGCAAACATCCCCATCAGTGTACTTTTTCCAACACCGGATCCGGCAAAAATCCCGATCCGCTGCCCTTTCCCCACCGTGATCAGCCCATCCACCGCCTTCACGCCCAGCGGCAGTACTTCTGTAATGATCTCGCGCTCCATTGCATCCGGCGGCGATGCCTCCGCTGGATAAAAGCCTTCCACGGGGATCTCATCGCCCTGCTCAAACGGACGGCCGATCCCATCGAGCGTATGCCCCAAAAGCCCTTCGCCCACAGGGATGGACAATGGGCTCCCGGTATTCTCCACCAGGGCACCTTCCCCCACCCCCTCTGCGTTATCATAGGGCATCAGGATCAGGTTTTTCTCCCGGAAGCCAACGACTTCCGCCATCAACCGCCCCCCGGAAGGCAGCTGGATCTCACAGAGATCCCCCAGCCGCGCATCAGGACCGATCGACTCGATCGTGATCCCAACGACCTTCGTCACCTTGCCCAGATGGTCAAAATGGTCTTTTTCCAATAACGCGTACAGCCGACCCTTATCAATTGTCATAAACGATCCTCACATAAAATGATGAAAAAAGGGGAAGGAAAGCCCAAATCCTCCCATCCCCTTTCATCAGATACATAGCATCCGGATATCCTTTACCAGATTTTTCAGCTGGGTGTCCAGACCGCAGTCATAGACCCCGCCATCCGTTTCAATCAGGCATTTCTCCGGCTCAATCAGCGGATCCTTGATAATATCCAGTACCGCCTCGCTGCCCACTTTATCCCGCAGCATCTCCCTGTTTTCATTCAGAAGCTGGAAATTCTCCGCATTAACCCGGATCAGGAATGTTTTAGAGCTGCTGATCTTCGCCATCGTCCTGTCCACCAGCTGGAGCAGCACGTCCTTATCATCCCCGAAACGGATCAGAAATGCCTTTTCCAGCACATCACAGACCGTCTCAAGCACTTCCCCTTCCAGGGACGCACGAAGTTCCTCATATTCCTGTTCGAGTGCCGCCCGCTCGTCGTCGAGCTGCTGCATCCGCTCCTGCATTTCCTCTTCTGCCCGCTGGCTCCCCTCGGAATACCCAATCCGGTTTCCTTCTTCAAGGGCACTCTGGCGCAGCTGCTCTGCCTGGCTTTCCGCAGAAGCAAGAATCCCGTCTGCCTGTTCCTCCGCATCTGCGATAATCTGGCGTGCAAGCTCTTCCGGATCAATCTGCGGTTCCTCCGGGACTTCTTCCAGATCCTCGCCTTCCTCGCCGCCTTCCAGATCTTCATCCACCTGCTCGTCTGTCGGAATCAGCCTTCCGTTTTCATCCACATCGACCAGTGGCTCACCATCCTCATCCACTGGTACAGTGAATGTCCCATCTTCATCGAGCGGCAGGAAATAATTCCCATCCGCATCCGGCTCCAGGCTCTCCAGCAGCTCCATGACAGCCTGGGTACGCCGTTCTTCCTTTTCTTCCTGGAGTTGGATCTCCAGTTCGTCCATCAGGCTGGCAATCCGGTCATTAAAGTCTAAAACCCTTTGTTCCTCTGCAATGATCTGCCCGCGATATATATTAGACAACGAGATCGTCACCTCCACCTCTGGAAATTACAATCTCGGACGCATCTTCGAGCTTCCGGATCACGCCGACGATCTTCTGCTGCGCTTCTTCCACGTCCTTCATACGAACCGGTCCCATGAATTCCATATCTTCCTTGATCATTGATGCAAGACGCGAGGACAGGTTCTTGAAGATAACGTTCTGGACATCCTCGTTGGCACCCTTGAGCGCCACGCCAAGATCCGCATTCTCCACATCACGCAGCACGCGCTGGATCGAACGGTCGTCCAAAAGCAGGATATCCTCGAAGACGAACATCTTCTTGCGGATCTCTTCTGCCAGCTCCGGCTCTTCGATTTCGAGTGTTTCCATGATCCGCTTCTCTGTTCCGCGGTCCACGGCATTCAGGATGGCAACGGTTGCGTCTACGCCGCCCGCGCTGGTGTAATCCTGGTTGATGAGGGAAGAAAGCTTCCGTTCCAGCACACGCTCCACCTCCTTGATGACTTCTGGAGAAGTACGGTCCATCATCGCAATACGTCTTGCGACATCTGCCTGCTTTTCCGAGGATAACGCACCCAGTATCATAGAAGACTGGGCCGGAGGCAGATAGGACAGGATCATCGCGATCGTCTGCGGATGCTCGTCCTGGATGAAGTTCAGCACCTGGCTGGGTTCGGTCTTCCTGATAAATTCGAAAGGCCGTACCTGCAGGGAGGCCGTCAGCTTGGTAATGACCTGCTGCGCCTTCTCGCCGCCGAGCGCCGTCT
>CADBTO010000021.1 GCA_902797565.1 uncultured Lachnospiraceae bacterium | reverse complement strand
GACATTATGGTATACTTGATCGGGAAAGGGCTGGACCGTGAGGAAAGCTTTACAATTATGGAAAGCGTCCGGAAAGGCAAGGGTCTCAAGGATGAGTGGGAGGCGGATATGCGGGAGCATGATGTGCCGGAGTGGTACATCTGGTCCTGTAAGAAGATTAAGTACATGTTCCCGAAAGCACATGCTGCCGCTTATGTTATGATGGCATGGCGGGTGGCGTATTGCAAGGTGTATTATCCGCTGGCGTATTACGCGGCGTTCTTTTCGATTCGCGCTACAGCGTTCTCGTATGAGAAAATGTGTATGGGAAAAGAGGTTCTGGAGCATCATCTGAAGGAGATGGAGCAGAAACAGAAGGACAATACGGCGACTGCGAAGGATGAGGCGTGTTACCGTGATATGAGAATCGTACACGAGATGTATGCGCGGGGGTTCTCATTCCTGCCGATGGATCTTTACCAGTCGGATGCGCGATATTTCAAGATCGTGGACGGGAAATTGCTGCCGCCATTTACCTCGATTGAAGGCATGGGAGACAAGGCAGCGGAGTACCTTGCGATTGCGGCATCACAGGAGCCGTTTCTTTCGATCAATGATATGAAGGAGCGGGGCAAGGTGGCGCAGAACGTGCTCGATATCATGAAGCGGCTCGG
The DNA here is from genome assembly GCA_902797565.1 of uncultured Lachnospiraceae bacterium. Taxonomy (GTDB): domain Bacteria; phylum Bacillota; class Clostridia; order Lachnospirales; family Lachnospiraceae; genus Weimeria. The sequence goes on along the minus strand of CADBTO010000021.1, from coordinate 3,754 downwards.
GATTCTGGAAGGGCTGCCGGAGTCGAACCAGATTTCACTGTTTGACGGGTTTTGAGTGGGAGATGAAAGATTATGAATCGTGGACGGATTACAATATGAAGATTGGAGCATATAAAACTGTCATTGAGGTACATGGGGGCATGGCATGTTTGAAATAAAAGGGAATGTGAACACGGCAATCTGCTATGCACAGACTGTGGAGGATGAGGCGATCGAGCAGATCCGCAGGATGTGTGATTATCCATTCACAGAAGGGTCGAAGATCCGGATTATGCCGGATGTGCATGCGGGGAAAGGATGCACGATCGGGACGACGATGACGGTCACAGGCAAGGTGGTGCCGAATGTCGTGGGCGTGGACATTGGCTGCGGGATGTATACCGTGGAAATCGGGAAAGGGGAGCTCGATTTTGCGGCGGTTGATGAGGCTGCGCACTTCATTCCATCCGGGATGAATGTCTGGCAGGGGCGCAGGGAACGGTTTGACCTGCTCCGGCTCCGGTGTTACCGGGAACTTCGGGATTCCAGACGTCTGGAGCGCAGCCTTGGCACGCTGGGCGGCGGGAACCATTTTATTGAAGTTGACCGGGGGGCGGACGGGATGCAGTATCTTGTGATCCATTCCGGAAGCAGGAATCTTGGAAAGCAGGTGGCAGAGCTGTACCAGGCACTTGCGGTGGATCTGGAACTTGGGAAGGAGGAGTATTTCAAACGGCGGGATGAAATCATCCGCAGTTACAAGGAGCAGGGAAGACGGACGGAAATCCAGGCAGCGCTCAGGGAGCTGGCTGCAGCCTGGCAGGCAAAGGAGCCTGCAACGCCGGAAGATCTGTGTTCCCTTTATGGGAAATATCTGGAGGATTATCTGCATGATGTGGAAATCTGCCAGGAGTTTGCGCGCAGAAACCGGGAGCTGATGGCAGAGGTGATTTTGGAACGATGCCATCTGGAAGCAGGAGAATCGTTCCACACGATCCATAATTATATTGACACAGAAGAGCGGATCCTGCGCAAAGGAGCTATTGCAGCGCATGCAGGTGAGAAAGTACTGATCCCGATCAATATGCGGGACGGAAGTGTGCTGGCTGTGGGAAAAGGGAATCCGGAGTGGAATTATTCCGCGCCCCATGGCGCCGGGCGCGTGATGTCCAGGAAAAAGGCAAAAGAGAGCCTGGATCTTGCAGCGTACCAGAGTGCTATGGAGGGCATATACACAACTTCTGTTAATGAAGATACGTTGGACGAAGCACCGATGGCGTATAAGTCTTTGGATGAAATCATCGGGGTGATCCGGGAGACCGTGGATGTTTTGGAAGTCCTAAGGCCGGTGTATAATTTCAAGGCGTCCGGGGACAAGGTGGAGGGAAGAAGATGATAGAGAGAAAAGAGCAGGAGCTTTTGGCTGTAGAAGAAGTCGTGCAGCCGGGGAAAAAGGGGACGATTCTGGTTCTTGGTGATTCCGGTGTCGGCAAAAGCACCTTGATCAATGCCATCGCCCGGAAGTTTGATGCCACCGAGGAACTGGCGAAAGTCAGCCTGGGAGGGCGTGGGACAGAGAAACTGAAATCTTATGACTGTGGTCCTTTCCGGATCATAGACAGCATCGGTTTTGAAAAAGAAAAGGCACAGCATTTGAAGGTGATTAAAGCCATCGAACACTGGGGCCATAAGGCAATCCGGAAAGAAACGGATGACGATCTGGTCAGCCTGATTTGGTATTGTATCGATGCGACTGGCGCACGTATTTTGCCGGAGGATGTCAAGCTGATTTCAAAGGCAACGAAAAAGTACTGGAAAAAAGCGCCCGTCTTCATTGTCCTTACAAAATCTTATTCCGAGCAGGATCTGCCGGAATTTATGGACTATATAGACAATGCAATCGCACTTCAGGGCGGCCTGAATAAACGGGGGATTTTCCCGGTGATTGCTGAGGATTTTCCGGTTGTCATCAATGGAAGGACGGAAAAAGTGGAGAGCACCGGGCTGGAAGAGCTGGTCGCCGCAACGGTCAGAATCATGCCGGATGCGCTTCAGATTGCCGGTGATGGGAAGAAGAAGTTTCTTTTATTGGAGCGCCGTGCCCTTTCTTTTTCGGTGACCGGGGCAGCAACGGTGTCCTCCATGGCGCTGGCGGCCATCCCGGTACCGATTGCAGACCATTATATGCTGGCACCGCTTCAGACAGGGCTCCAGCTGTGGATCACAAAAATTTATGACCTGAAAAAAGAAAATTCAGAGAAGATCGTTTCTGCTATGGCGGGGGCGGGGATTGCGACTGCTGCTGCAAAAACTGCTTTTTCAACAGCAAAAGCAATTCCGGGCGTCAATGTCCTTGGCAGTGCGCTGAATGCTATTGTTGCAGGGGTGTTTACGGCGATGATTGGCGGCGCGACCATCCTCATGGCGGAAAAATACGGGAGCGGAGAGATTGATGAAGAAAAACTGGCGGCTGATGTCCAGGAGTTTTTTGAACAATTCAGTGCGCAGCTGCTCAACAGCCCGGAATTCAAGGAACTGATCGGAAGTCTGGACTTTCGTGCCATTGCAGGAAAACTGATGAAGCTGGTGACATCTTTGTTTTCGTGAATTTTTGGAAAAGCCGGGCGCACTCCGAGCGGCGGGCAGGGCGGAGCTGCTTCCACCTGCCCGGTTATGACGGAGTATTCAATAATGAAAGAAGGTCTGACATGAAGGAATTCAATACGACGGGGCTTTGCATCCCATCGAAACATTATATGGTAGATATTTCCGGGCGGCTGGAAAAGATCGAAGCGATGGTGGATGCGGGCAAATATTTCACCATTCACTGCGGGCGGCAGTATGGGAAGACGACGACGCTTGCCGCTTTGGATCATTTGTTGGCAGAGCGGTATTTCGTGTTATCCCTGGATTTTCAAAGCATGGGATATGAGCAGTATGAAAATGCAGCGGTATTTTCACAGGCGATGGCGCAGTTGATTTTGGACCTGCACGAATTTGAGGATGTGTCCATTCCAGAGGACACGCTGGACGCGCTGGAAGAGCTGGTTCGTGCAGAACCATCCCAAGTGAAAATGGCAGGTTTGTTCCGGATATTCAAGCGCTGGATCAAACAATCGGATGTGCCCCTGGTGCTTTTGATTGACGAGGTGGACAGTGCAGCGAACAACCAGGTGTTCCTGGATTTTCTGGCGCAGCTTCGGCAGGGATTTCTGAGCCGGGAAGCAAAGGGAACGCCCGCTTTCCAATCCGTCATCCTGGCAGGAGTCACGGATGTGCGGCATTTGAAGGAAAAAATCCGGCCGGAAGCGCAGCACAAGGTAAACAGCCCCTGGAACATTGCCGCGAACTTTGACATTGACATGCGGCTTTCGGAAGCGGGAATCCGTGGAATGCTGGACGAATACGAGACGGACCATCATACGGGGATGGACACGGGGCGGATCGCGGGGCAGATTGCCGCTTATACGGGCGGTTACCCGTACCTTGTCAGCCGGATCTGCCAGATCCTGGACCGGGAGATGGTGCCGGGGCGTTTTGCGGATCCTGCCAGTGCATGGACGGAGTACGGGGTGGACGAGGCGGTGAAAACCATCCTTTCTGAGGACAGTACTCTGTTTGGGTCTTTGATGGGGAAACTGGAGAACAGCCCAGAGTTGAATATACAGCTGCGTCAGATTCTTCTTCGAGGCGAGGCAGTCTCATGGCTCGCGGATGACTGGGAACAGCAACTTTTACGGATGTATGGATTTATTCGCAATAATCAGGGAAAGGT